>NZ_JBVAYM010000015.1:0-61562 GCF_055420025.1 Traorella sp. mt218 | reverse complement strand
ATTTACTTTTATATGATATAATGTTATTCGGTTTTGGGACAATGACCTCAGAGCTGTTATTATGTATGAAATTTTTATGGAAATTGTGAGGATTGGGTATGACTATCAAAGCAATTATTTTTGATTTAGATGGAACGATTATCGATAGTGAGTATTATTTTGTCAAAAGAACGATGCAATTCGCAAAGGACCATCATTTTCATATCGCATATAAAGACGCTTTAAGTCTTGTCGGTCTGAGTCATCATGACTATCTGAAACGTCTTGCGATTCTTTTAGATCATGATCTCCATGAAATCACGAATATGTATGGTGAATATAAAAATGCTCATCCTGTCCCTTATGGACAGCTTATTAATCAAGATGCCTATGATCTGATCCAATATTTAAAGGATTCTCCTTATCGGATTGCTTTGGCAACTTCTACTTATCGTAATATCCTGCATGATAAATTATCCTCAACGGGTCTGAGCGATACTTTTGAGGTAGAAATATCAGGTGATATGATCGAGAAAGCAAAGCCCGATCCTCAAATTTATTTAGAATGTATCAAAAGGCTTGATTTGAAGCCTGAAGAGTGCATGGCCATCGAAGATTCAGAGGTTGGAATCAAAGCTGCGCATGATGCTGGATTATATGTGATCGCCAGGAAAGATCCACATTTTGATACAGATCAATCGTTAGCAGATATAATTATTGAAGATTTACGAAATATCGTTCAGATATTAAAAGAAGGTGAATGAGATCGTTATGAAAGAAAAGGTATTGCTGGGATTATCCGGAGGTGTTGACAGCGCTGTTGCTGCTATCGAATTAAAAAATGCAGGTTATGATGTGACCTGTGCTTTTATGCGTAACTGGGATGCTCTTGCCAATAATGATATTTTGGGCAATCCTACTATCGGTGATGAAGTTTGTCCGCAGGAAGCAGATTACATGGATGCATTGCAGGTAGCAGAAAAATTAGGGCTTGAATGTCTTCGCGTAGATTTTGTGAAAGAATACTGGGATCATGTTTTTGTCTCCTTTCTTGATGAATATAAGAAAGGAAGAACACCGAATCCGGACATCCTTTGTAACAAGTATGTGAAATTTGATGCTTTTTTGAACTATGCAAAGCAGCTTGGCTTTGATTATGTCGCAACCGGTCATTATGCCCGTGTTGAACATGGAAGCGAAGAAAGTCTTTTGTTAAGAGGCAGTGATCCAAATAAAGATCAGACATATTTTCTTTGTCAGATTTCAAAAGATGCCTTGCGGAAGACCCTGTTTCCTATCGGGCATCTGTTGAAACCGCAGGTTCGTCAAATTGCTCTTGATGCAGGTTTAAGCGTTGCGAAAAAGAAGGATTCTACCGGTATCTGTTTTATCGGTGAAAGAAATTTTCGCGAATTTCTTAAAAATTATCTGCCTTCTAAAGAAGGGGATATCGTTGATATCAATACATTGAAGAAGGTTGGAAGACATCAGGGCGTTTTATACTATACGATCGGTCAGCGTAAAGGAATGGGTATTGGCGGTGACCATGGCCCGTATTTTGTGATCGGTAAAGATGTAGAAAAAAATATTTTATATGTATCTTGTGAAAATGACAGTGAATGGCTGTTATCGGACAGCTGCATCGTTAGTGGTGTGAATTGGCTCATGCATGAGCGACCTGTAAATGAATTAAGCTGTACTGCAAAATTTCGCTATCGTCAAAAGGATAATGATGTAAAGATCCGTTTTATTGATGAAAATAATGTTTTTGTAACGATCTCTCCTGCTGTAAGTGCCGTTACTCCTGGACAAGAGGCTGTTTTTTATCAAAATGAAATTTGTTTAGGCGGCGGTGTGATCGAAGATGTTTTCTATCACGGAAGATCGTTGGACGAAAGGATTCGGGAAGGAGTAAAAAAATGAATGAAAAATTAGAACATGATGTCATGACATTGCCAAGGATGCTGATCCTGGTATTGAATTATTTCGTTGGCTATATGTATGTTTATCCATGGATTTTGACTCGCCTGCTTTATCAATTCCATTTAAGCTTTACAGCGTACAACTGGCTTTCTTTTGCTGTTTATCTCTTGATGATCGCCATTAGTGTAGCGGCAGGCTATCCGGTATTAAAAGAAAGCTGGAAAAAAATTGTCCGTCCGCGAAAATTCTTTGAAAATCTTCTGCTCATGTTTGTGGCATTATATCTGATCAGTGCTTTTACAAGCACGCTGGTCAGCCTGATTAGCGGTATGACTGAAAGTGCGAACCAGCAAAGCGTCATCTTAGCTTTCTTTCAGAGTCCGCTGCTGATCAGCTTTACGACCTTGGTGTATGCACCTCTTGTTGAGGAACTGGTTTTCAGAGGTGCTTTATTCAGAGGGCTGAGAAGTTATATGAATTTCTGGACAGCGGCCTTGATCAGTGCATTAGCTTTTGGCAGCATTCATGTCATTGATTCTCTTTTTGCCGGTAATTTCACTGATCTTTGGTATTTGCTGACATATGGTACGCTAGGTTTTATATTCTGCTTTGCCTATGAGAAGAATCATTCGATCTATGGATCTATGGCTTTACATTTTCTGAATAATTTCATAGGTATCATCGGCATTCTGCTTACTTATTATTTTGTTTGATCATGGAAGAACAATTAGTTATTTGCGGGAAATTTACCCATGTACGCTATCATCACGAGATGAGTGGCTTTACGGTGGCTTCTTTCAAAATGAATGATCATCAGGAAAAAACAATTACCGTCACCGGCATCCTTCCTCCGTTTGATCTCAATACGCTTTATGAGTGCACGGGACACTATAAGGAGCATGAACGCTATGGTCTTCAATTTGAAATCACTGAGATGCATTTACAGCGTCCAAGTGATGAACAGGCATTGGTCGAATATTTCAGCAGTCCTCATTTTAGCGGTATCGGAAAAGTCAGCGCTAAAAAGATCGTTGATGCATTGGGGCTTGATGCCATTGAAAAAATTCAAAATGATCCGCATGTATTAGATGATATCTTCAAAAAAGATGATAAGCGTATCCAAAGCATTCTTGCGGGTATTCAGGAAAATGCGCAACTTGATGACAGCGTGCTGTTTTTTAACCAGATAGGACTGAATGTCCGTCAGCTTGAAAAGATAAAGGTTGTCTATGGTGAGGATGCAATGCACATCATCCAAGAGAATCCTTATCGTATGATCGAGGATATTGATGGTGTTGGATTTAAGACCTCGGATAGGGTTGCATCTATTTTGGGTTTTGAAAAAGATCATCCTTATCGACTGAAGGCATTGATTGAATCTGAGGTGCTTGAAAGCTGTATCCGCAGCGGTAACAGCTATATAGAAAAAGATGAATTTGAAAAGGCATTAAAAAAACGCCTGCGAAAAGAGAATATTCAAATTGACTTTGATTTTGAAGCTTGTTTCCGGCAACTTATCTCAGAAAGATTCATCGTTGTGGAAGAAGAGCGTATTTATCATCATACACAATATGATGCGGAAAGAGGCATTGCTTCTTTTTTGCGGGATTTTCCTTATGTCAATGATACGGATACGATGATTTCTTCCTTAGATGAAGAAATCAGGATCATCGAAGAAGAATTGAATATCCGATATGAAGAAAAGCAGATCGAAGCAATCAAAATGTTCTTTACTCATCCGTTTTCTATCCTGACCGGTGGACCCGGAACAGGAAAGACGACGATCGTAAAAGCTATTTTAACACTTTATCAGAAGTTTTTTCATTCAGATCAGATCATGCTTTGCGCACCTACCGGAAGGGCCGCCAAAAGGCTGAGCGAATGTTCAAATATGCCGGCCAGTACGATACATCGCCTGTTGAAATGGGATCTGGAAAGCAATACCTTCATGGTCAATGAAGAAGAACCGTTATTTTTAGATTGTCTGATCATTGATGAATTTTCAATGGTTGACCAATGGCTGTTTTATAATCTTTGCAAGGCTTCTCGTCATATCAAGAAAATCATGATCATCGGTGATGAAGACCAGCTTCCTTCTGTTGGAATCGGTTCTGTGCTGAAGGATTGTATTGAGTCAGGATGCTTTCCAACTCTTCGTCTGGAAAAGATCTTCCGTCAGTCCAGCGGCAGTGATATCGTTGAATTGGCTTATGAAATAAAAAATGGCTTTTGTGACATATTAAAAAACGGAAAGGATGTTGCTTTTTTTGAATGTCCGCAAAATAATATCAAAGATCAGATCCTCAATATTGTTTCCATGGCTTTTGAAAAAGGGTATCATGACCAGGACATTCAGGTGCTCTCACCGATCTATTCAGGGGTCTGCGGAATCGATCAGCTCAATCTCTCGTTGCAGAAAATGTTGAATCCGGCCAATCCTTTCTCAAAAGAAATCAAGGTTGGATATCGGACCTTTCGTGAACATGATAAAGTCTTGCAGTTGAAAAATCTTCCTGAGGAAGACGTATATAACGGTGATATTGGTGAGATCATCGAAATACAAAAAAAGGAAGAAGGTTATCCCGTTGACTGCATCATCGCTGATTTTGACGGTATCATCGTTGAATATACAAGGGAGCGTTTTGATCTGTTGACCCATGCCTACTGTATCTCGATCCATAAGTCACAGGGAAGTGAATATCCGATCGTCATACTTCCGATTACTTCTCAGCATGCATATGTCCTTAATCGCAGGCTCATCTATACGGGAATCACCCGAGCGAAGCAGTCATTGATCCTGCTTGGAAGCTATGATGCCTGTGTAAAGGCAATCCAAAATCAAAACGAACGTGTTCGTAAAACAACTTTAAAAAGAAGAATCCTAGATGAATAGGATTTTTTTCTTATGACATAATAATAGTAGAGGTGAGGAAAAATGAACAAAGGATTACTTGGACTAGCCCTGGGCCTTAGCTTAGGCATACTTGTAGGTTTCAACAATGAAGAGGAAATATCAGATCTTTGTCATCGTTCAAAGCGTATGAAAAAGAATATGATGAAGCAGCTTCATAATATTCAGGATTACTTAGATTAACCCCATTTGGGGTTTTTATATGAAAAAAATACGTATGATATTGAAAAGTCCCATATCCTGCTTTTATTTGATCGCTTCTGTCTTTTTACTGATCCTTCTCTTGAACCAGCTGCATATCTTTGAATGGCTTTATAATTTTCTAATCGTTTTAAAGCCGCTTTGGATCGGCAGTGCCATGGCTTTTTTTCTTCACCCTTTGATTAGCGCAAAGAAAAAAGCTTCTTTGTTTCGCATCATCTTCGTATATCTTATTTTTATTTTTTCTTTTCTGCTTTTATTTTTTATTATTTTTTTTCTGATTCTTGAAAATTTTGGCGGCATCATCAATAGTATCAATGATATCTATCCTGTCTTGCTTTCTTATATGGAGCGTTACCAGATCCTTGATTACATAGATACCGATCAGATTCAAGGTTTTCTGATGAACGGCTATGCGTTATTCGTTCCTTTTATTCAAAATTTTATCGGTTTTCTTACAACCTTCACGTTATCTATCATGATCAGTTTTTTTATTTCTTTGGAAAGTGATGTCATTGCGAATGAATTCAGAAAGTACGTAAAGGATTATGAAAAATACTTTGATCTATATGATATCTTTTCAAAGATATTACGTCAGTATATTTATTCCACACTCTTGGATATCAGTTATGTCACCGTGACCACAACTGTGATCCTCTATTTTTTTCATACTCCGTATGCCCCTTTATTGGCAATCCTGCTTGCTTTTCTGAATCTGTTTCCCTATGTGGGTGCCATTGCCGGAAGTCTTTTGATTTTTTTGATTCATTATCTTCTGGTGGGTGAAAATACCGGTTGGCTGGTAGTTGTGATATTCATCAATTCTCAGTTGGAGGGAAATATCATCCATGCATGGATCTGTAATAAGACGATGAAGGTCCATCCGTTATATTTATTTGTTGCCCTGTTAGTAAATGAATATCTTTTTGGACTCATCGGTGTGATCTTGTCACCGATCGTTGCCAGTATCTTTCAGATGTGCTTTGTGACTTATGGTGAATATCTGAATCGAAAAAATGTCGGCGGATGGGAAAAAATCGTTTCTGAGCAGATAAAAGAGCCTTGAGAAGTAATGAAGATTGTGGTATAATCAAGCCCGTAAATGAGGAAAAAGAGGAGTATGCTCAGATTCTTTTCAAGAGAGCAGATGGATGGTGAAAATCTGTAAAGATATGAGTTGAAGCTGCTTTGGAGTTTACGCGTAGCCTTACGCTAATTAAGGGAATTGAGGGCATGGGGCAACCCATGAATCAGGATGGTACCGCGTAGAGATTACGTTCCTGAAGCAGGAACGTTTTTTTATTGGAGGAGAGGAAATGAAACAGTTAACAGGTAGTCAGATTCGTCAATTATTTTTGGATTATTTTAAAAGCAAAGGGCATATGATCGAACCCGGTGCTAGCTTGGTGCCGCATAATGATCCGACCCTGCTTTGGATCAATGCCGGTGTAGCGGCATTGAAGAAGTATTTTGATGGTACGGAAAAGCCAAAATGCAATCGTATTGCGAATGCTCAAAAATCTATTCGTACAAATGATATTGAAAATGTAGGAAAGACAGCCCGTCATCATACGTTCTTTGAGATGCTCGGTAATTTTTCGATCGGTGATTATTTCCGTGATGAGGCCATTCCATATGCATGGGAGTTTCTTACGGATGAAAAATGGATCGGTTTTCCAAAGGAAAAGCTGTATATTTCTATTTATACGGATGATACGGAGTCGTATCGCATATGGACAGAAGTATGCCATGTAGATCCATCACATATTTTAAGAACAGATGATAATTTCTGGGAAATCGGAGAAGGACCATGCGGACCGGATACGGAAATTTTCTATGACCGCGGAGAAGAGTATGATCCTGAAGGATTAGGTGAACGTCTTTTCTTTGAAGAAATGGAAAATGATCGTTATATTGAAGTTTGGAACGTTGTTTTCTCCCAGTATGATGCGAAAGCGGGAGTACCACGCAGCGAATATAAGGAATTACCTCAAAAGAATATTGATACAGGCATGGGACTTGAACGTTTGGTTTCCTTGGTACAGGGTGGAGAAACAAACTTTGATACAGATTTATTTTTGCCGATCATCCATGCTACTGAAAAAATTGCGAAATATCCATACGAGGGTGAGCATAAGATGGCATATCGGGTAATTGCCGATCATATCCGTACCGTTACATTTGCCTTGGCGGATGGTGCATTATTTTCTAATGAAGGACGTGGCTATGTTTTAAGACGTGTGTTAAGAAGAGCTGTCCGTTATGGTAAGAAATTAAAGATCGAAGGTCCGTTTATGTATAATCTCGTACCTGTCGTTGTGGATATCATGAAGGACTTCTATCCTTATTTGATCGATAAGTGCGAATATATTCAAAAGCTGGTTAAAAGCGAGGAAGAAAGATTTCAGGCAACCTTGAGCGAGGGTGAAAAGCTCATGAAGGATGTCATGGCTTCTTCTAAAAACAAGGTCATTGAAGGCAGTGTTGCATTCAAGCTGTATGATACATATGGCTTTCCATTTGAATTAACTTGTGAAATGGCACAGGAGGATGGCTTTAGTGTTGATCACGAAGGCTTTGAAAGGGAAATGGAAAAGCAGCGTGAACGTGCTCGTTCCAGCAGAGATGCCTCTGAATCGATGAAATCACAGTCAGCTGACCTGATGGATTGTACGGTTGAATCAGAATTTATCGGTTATGATCATTTTGAATGTAAAGGCCGCATCATGGCCTGCTTCAAGGATGGGGTGGCATGTGATTCAATTGATGATGAAGGAGATGTGATTCTCTCTTCGACATGTTTCTATGCGGAAAGCGGCGGACAGGTTGCAGATACAGGAGTACTTGTGAATGATACGTGCAGCTGTGATGTTACGGATGTGAAAAAGGCTCCTCACGGACAGCCTTTGCATCATATCGTTGTGAAAGAAGGAAAGCTGAGCACGGGTGATCTAGTTGAGGGAAGGATCAATGTGCAGAAGCGTAAGATGACGACGTGCAATCACTCTGCCTGCCATCTGTTGCAAAGTGCTTTGAAGCTTGTCTTGGGTGACCATGTATCGCAGGCGGGAAGCTTCGTCAGTGATGAATATGTGCGTTTTGATTTTACTCATTTTGAAAAGATCAGCGATCAGCAGCTGAAAGAAGTTGAAAATCTGGTAAATCAGTTTATTGCTCAGCGAAATGATGTCGTGATCGAACTGATGAATCTGGAGGATGCGAAGAAGACAAATGCAACTGCATTGTTTGATGAAAAATATGGCGATGTTGTTCGTGTCGTAACGATGGGGGATGTTTCTAAAGAATTCTGTGGCGGATGTCATGTCCATAATACATCGGAATTAGGTGTCTTTAAGATTGAAAGTGAAGAAAGCATCGGTTCGGGTGTACGAAGGATCGTAGGTAAGACAGGCTATGCTGCTTATGAGGCTTTCAGTACCTATGAGGATACATTGAAGGCAATCGCGCAGGCTTTAAAGCTTAATGGCATCTCCCAGGTATATGGTAAGACCGTCCAGCTCTTAGATGAAAAAAATCATTTGCAGAAGCTCTGTGCCGATTTAAATAGCCAGCTGCTGCACGCAAAGGCAAGTGAGATTGCCAATGAGGCCGTAGAAAAGGATGATCTGAAATATCTGGTGAAGGTGATGAATGATCTTGATGGCAATGCCATGAAAAATATGGCATCTTCACTATTGGAGCGTATGAAAGAGGGCGTCGTATTTTTAGGAGGTGTTTGTGACAATAAGCTGGTATTTGTCGCAAAGGCTTCAAAAAAAGCTGTTTCCAAGGGAATTCATTGTGGTGATCTGATACGCAGCGCTGCCGCTGTATGTGATGGAAAAGGCGGCGGAAAGCCTGATTTGGCACAGGGTGGCGGTAAAAACTGTACGGCTTTGGATGAAGCGATGAAAACTATTAAAAATAATCTTGGTTTAGGGGTTTAAATTTGATACCAATTAGTTTAAAATAAAGGAAAGGAGAGGATGGTTTATGAAAAAAGATGTAACAGAAACAATGGCTTTTAAATCGGAGGATATGCGTCGTGAAAATATACGTCATATCGTACGACTTGTTGACAGTGCGCTCAAGGAAAGAGGATATAATTCTGTCAATCAGCTTGCAGGATATCTGATTTCAAACGATCCTGCCTATATTTCCAGCCATCAAAATGCTCGATCGATCATTCAAAACGTTGAGCGTTATGAAATCATTGAAGAAATGGTTCGCTCTTATCTGGAATCTATTGAAAAATGAGGATTCTTGGATTAGATCTGGGCGGCAGGACCTGTGGAGTTGCAGTCAGCGATATCATGGGAATGATTGCCCGGCCGGTAGCGACCATTCGTTTTGATGAGGATAATTATGATAGCTGTCTGGATCAGCTGGATAAGTATATAAAAGAGTTTCAGATAAAAAAGATTGTGCTTGGATTACCCAAACATATGAATGGTGATGTAGGAATCCGCGGCGAAATTTCAATTGCTTTTAAAAAAAAGCTGGAAGAAAAGGAAATGGATGTTGTTTTGTGGGATGAAAGACTGACAACGGTTGCCGCAAATCGTATCCTGATATCTGCCGATGTTTCACGCAAGAAAAGAAAGCAAGTGATCGATCAGATGGCGGCGGTGGGTATCCTGCAGAATTATTTGGATAGTCAGAATTAGGGCATTTATGCCCTTTATTCATAGGAGGAAATTATGTTAGATTCAAATACGCTTTATGTGAAGGATGACAATGGTAAAGAGGTAGCGATGGAGATCTTGTTTACTTTCGCAAATGAAGAGATGGGAAAACAATATGTTGTATTTGTCGATCCCAATGACGACAGTGGAGAAGTTTTTGCTTCCTGTTACGATGATGAAGGAAATCTTCTGCCTATCGAAACCGAGAGCGAATGGGAAATGGTGGAAGAGGTTTTAGGTGCCTTTAATGAAGAAGAGCTATAAGATCGTTGCAATCGTTGCTGTGGCAGCGGTAATTGCTGCCGGAGGATTTTTTATGGTCTATCGCTCTTCCATAGGACCGGTTTCATCTGAATCTAATCAGATAACATTTAATGTTGCGGAAAATACAGCTCCAAATACGATCCTCGATCAGCTTCAAGAGCAAGGGGTCATAAAAAGCTCATTTTTTTCCCGCCTTTTGATGCGTCAGAAAAATCTTTCAAATATCAAAGCGGGTGTCTACATCTTAGATTCCTCATGGAGCAGTGAAGAGGTGCTTGCTTATATCAATGATGCCTCCAATGCCGAAAGCGATGAAGTTTTGCTGACGATACCGGAAGGATTGTGGTCAAAGGATATTGCTGCCAAGATAGAAGAACTGACCAATGTCAGTGCCCAGGAATGTCTTGATTTATGGAATGATGAGGCTTTCTTGAGAGAAATGATCGAACGATATGAGTTTCTGGATGAAAGCATTTTGAATGATGCCTATCATGTAAAGCTTGAAGGCTATCTTTATCCGAATTCATATTTTATCTATCGCAATACGGATGCCAGAGAAGTAACGCTTCGGCTTTTAGATGGTTTTGATACCGTTTATCAGTCATTAAAAGCCGATATCGAGGCTTCTGATTACACGGTGCATGAATTGGTGACCTTTGCGAGCGTTGTCCAGTTTGAGTCGGGTAATCCTGAGGATATGCCAATCATTGCCAGTGTATTCACGAATCGTTTTAAGGCCGGTATGAAGATGGAATCAAGTGTTACCGTTTGTTATGCCCTGTACGATGAATTTAAGAATTTTCAGGATTGTGAAACCAATCCGGATATCGAGAGTCCTTATAATACATATCTTTATGAAGGCCTGCCGGTAGGACCTGTGAATAATCCGTCCATCGATGCGTTAAAAGCAGTGCTGCATCCGGCAGATACTGATTACTATTATTTTATTTCCGATGTTTACGGCGACCATCAGCTGATTCCCGCCAAAACATATGAAGAGCATCTTGCTAATGTTGAAAAGTATCTGAAGTAGGGAGATATCATGAAAAAGACAACGATTATCGGAATTGCCGGTGGGAGTGCTTCCGGAAAATCGACAATTTCTAAAAAATTAAAAGAACAATTTGAAAATGAAAATTCAGTAACGATCATTCGACAGGATGACTATTATAAGGATCAGTCCCATTTGACCATGGAAGAGCGTATTCAAACAAATTATGATCATCCGTTTGCTTTTGATAATGATCTGTTCATCAAGCAGCTTCATCAGCTCTGCGATGGAATACCGGTAGATAAGCCAACCTATGATTTTGTGAATCATACACGAAGCAACGTTACAGAGAGGATCATGCCGAGCGATGTCATTGTCATTGAAGGTCTGTTCATTCTTGAAGATGAAGCGATTCGTAATTTATGCGATATTCGCGTATTTGTTGATACAGATGCCGATACACGCTTTATTCGACGCCTCGTTCGAGATGTCAAGAAAAGAGGAAGGACGCTTGATTCTGTGATTACACAATATACGCAGACGGTTAAAGCAATGCATAATATGTTTGTCGAACCAAGTAAAAAATATGCGGATATCATCATTTTGGAAGGCGGTCATAATCAGGTGGCCATCGACCTGCTGACAACAAAAATTAGTAGTATTATTCAGGCGAATATGTTATAATATCGGGGATTAAAAAGGAGTGATAACAATGGCTCAGGAAGAAAAGACAGTTGTTACAAAGGAAGGTTATCAGGAGCTTGTCAATGAATTGGATCACATGCTTCATGAAGTGCGTCAGGATGTCATTCGTGAATTGCAGGAAGCACGTGCTCAGGGTGACTTGAGCGAAAATGCTGATTATGATGCTGCCAGAGAAAGACAGGCACGTGTCGAAGCCCGTATCCGTGATCTTGAAAGCATGATTGCCAATGCCCAGATCATTGATGAGAAGGATTCTAAAAAATCAAAGAAAACCGTGAAGTTAGGTTCAACTGTAAAGATTTTAGATATGGAATCAAATACTGAAGAAGTATATACGATCGTGGGTTCAGTAGAAGCGGATCCATTAAATGGGAAGCTGTCAAATCTAACACCGCTTGCAATTGCTTTGCTGGATTCAAAGGTTGGTGATACACCAACGGTGACGCAGATCGAAGAACCTTATAAAGTAAAGATCCTTGAAATAAAATAGAGAAATTCTCTATTTTTTTTTGGATTTTTTTCATTTTGATGGATATATAAGAGTAGGAGGTCTTTATGAAAAAAATACTGCCTATTCTTTTATCTTTCATGTTGATAGCCTTATATTTTCAACTGGGAAGCAAGGATGTGAAACTTCAGAAAAAAGAGGAATATCACGCAGAAATCCGTGGTGAAGTCAATTCTCCGGGCGTGTATGAAATTGATGCTGATGAAACCCTGGAGGATCTGATCGAGAAAGCAGGCGGATTAAGCAAGCAGGCGGATATACGCTCACTTTCACTTCTGCGTGCGATCAGACATTGTGATGTCATCATCATTCCGGCTGTTGAAAATATCAAGAAAATCTCTATTAACAGTGCTTCTTTGGAAGAGCTTATGACATTAAAAGGTATTGGTCAGTCAAAAGCATATCGCATCATCGAATATCGTAATGAACATAACTTTCAGTCCATTGAAGAACTTATGAATGTCAAAGGCATCGGGCCTAAGATATTCGAGAAGATCAAAGATCATATTGCTTTATGAAGGATCTTTTATTATTAAGCATGCTTTCTTTTTTGCTTTTGAATTGTCGAAGCATGGTCACGCTTTCTTTTTATCTGATTTTTCTTTTCATTTATCAATTTTATAAACGACGTCTTTTGGGATATCATTTTATCTTTTTGATATTTCTTTATATCATCTCTTTTTCAAATTTCTGTATCCGGAATAATTGTGTGCTGGAAACACATGAAAATTACGTCGTTGCCAGCGTAAATCATCAGAGGGTATTGATTTATACAGATGAAATTTATTTTGAAAATGAAGAGGTGATAGCAGAAGGAGAATTAAAAAAGATCGAAGCTGATTCTAATTTTAATCTTTTTAATTTTAAAGAGCATATGAATCAAAAAAATATATATGGCTATTATGAAAATGCTCAATTCATAAAAAAAGATTCTTTGAAAAGAAGGATGTATGAGCATATCATGGCGATGGACGAAGCTGTTTCTTCGATTCTCTTACGCATTTTTTACCAGTTTGGTGAATATGACATGATTTATTCTTCCGGACTTCATCTTACTTATTTAAATCGTACATTTCTTCAGTTTCTCTTAAAAATCTGCAGTTTTTCCTCTGCACTGACGCTTTCCTCTGTATTAGTAGGTTTATTTGGCTTTCTGTTTCCGTTTAAATTTGTCTTATTCCGTATCCTTTGCGGCAATATCATAAAAATGATCTTCAAGGATCATTCTCATAAGGAGAGTCTTGGATTACAGTATCTTTTATGCATGCTTTTTGATCCGGGCTGTGTCTTTTCACTGGGTTTTTTGATTCCTTATTTTTTAAGTCTGATCCAAATCTTTACAGAAAAACGACATCAAAGAAAAGCATCAGTCGTTTTTTTGATCTTTCTGCAATTTTTTAAGACTTCTCAATGTCAGCCGCTTTCCATTCTTTTATTTCCGTTCATTCAAATAATGAACGGAGGAATGCTGATAGCTGCATGGATGCAGCTGTTGATGCCTATTTCATTGATTTCATCTATTTTAGAAATCTTCCTTTCTTTTTCGCAATTTCTTTCTTCCTTTGTCTTTTATGGGGCGATACCTATCGGATTGACACTTTTATTTTTGTATTTCTTTTTTCAAATGCTTCATCAGAAAAGATCTTTTCTATATTCGCTGATTTTGCTTTACATACCTTTACAAAGTTATTTGAATCCCTTTTATCAGGTAACGATGATCAATGTAGGACAGGGAGATTCAATTCTGATACAGGCACCTTTTCATCAACATAACATCCTTATCGATCTTCCGTCAAATAAAGAAGAGCGGGTCATAGATTATCTGCGCTCCATTGGTGTATATCATATCGATACACTTATCTTTACGCATCCGGATAGTGACCATAATGGTGGAAAAAAGGCTTTTTTAGAACGCTTTAAAGTGCATGATATCGTTGAAGGACATCAGGATATCCACGCCAAAAATATTTCTTTGGTTTCTTTGAATCATGCCACTCATGATAATGAGAATGATAATTCGCTTGTTCATGCTGCTTCACTCGGGCATCTTAGTTATTGTTTTATGGGAGATGCTTCTGTACGTGTTGAAAAAGAAATCATGATGTCGTATGATTTGTCATGTGATGTTTTAAAAATCGGTCATCACGGAAGCAAAACATCAACGGATCCCTTATTTATTCAAAAAATACAACCTTCTTATGCACTTATCAGTGCAGGTAAGGATAATCGTTATGGACATCCGCATGAGGATGTGCTTTCTACGCTGGAAAAATATGATGTCAAGACATATGTGAGTGCATTGGATGGTGCAGTTTCTATAAAAAGTTTTCTGAACTTTCATTTTATTAGAACATCAGGCGGTGATTTTGGTATAATGGTTACGGAGTGATTTATGAATTATTTATTTTATGGAAAAGACAGCGGTCGCATTCAAAAGGAGATTGCGAAAGTGATTGCTCAATATGGAGATGATTGCGATCATATCGTTTATGATTTGAATACATCTAAAATGGGAGATGTCATGAGTGAATTGACTACTTCTCCTTTCTTTCATGCGCATAAAGTGGTCATCGTAAAGCATTGTAATTTTTTGGCGAACGGATCGTCTGATTTTGATGTTTCTCAGCTGGAAGCCTTTTTAAAGGATCCTTTGCTTGAAAATACGCTGATCATGACTCATGAATTTGAAAAGTGTGATTCACGTAAAAAAATCGTCAGGCTGATCAATCAGACCTGTCGTGTTAAAAGCTTTCAGAACTTAGAGGAAAGAGATAAAAAAGGTTATATAGCTGAAAGATGCCGTGAGCTGGATATCAATATCGCTCATGAGGCGCTCAGCAGGCTTGCAGAACGCTTAAGCTGCGATACTGCCATGATCGACCTGCAGCTTGAAAAACTGGCCTGCTATCCTCTTGAAATCACTGCTGAGGTGGTGGATGCCTTAATATCAAGAGAGCTTGAGGATAATGTCTTCCAGCTAAGTGAAGCCTTGTTAAAGGGGAAATTTAAAAAGGCCTATCAGGTCTATAAGGATATGGTTTCTCTTAGCAATGATCCGATCTATCTTTTGGCCGTGGTCGTTTCACAGCTGCGATTTTATTATCAGGTCAAGGTCTGCATGATGCAGGGCATGGGTGAGGAGAGGACAGCCTCATATCTGAAAGCACATCCTTATCGTGTCAAGCTGACGATGCAGATCGTAGCCGGTATCGAGGCAGATACGATCATGAAGCTTCTTGATGCAGCTTTGACGTGTGATCTGGATATCAAAAATGGAAGAAGGGATAAATATTTTGCTTTCGAAATGTTTATGATACAATGCCAGGAGGAAATCATATGAAGTCTTTAAAAGAATTTTATAAAATAGGTCCGGGACCCTCAAGCTCACATACTTTGGGCCCTAAAACTGCCTGTGAACAATTTTTAAAAGAGTATCCGGATAGTGACGAGATAGAGATTACATTGTACGGATCGTTGTCATTGACGGGGAAAGGACATCTGACAGATCAAATCTGTATCCAGACCTGTGCTCCGATCCCGTGTCATGTCCGTTTTTCCAGTGAAACCTGTGATGCCCATCCGAATACGATGGATCTTTTTGCCTATCGTAAGAAAAAAATGATCGGCAGCTGGCGAGTATATTCCATTGGCGGCGGTACGATTCGTATTGAGGGAAAAGAGTTCAAGGAATCAGAAGATATTTATCCGCAAACCAGCTTTTTCGAGATACGTCAGTATTGTCATGAGCATCAGCTTTCATTAAAGGATTATGTAGATGCATATGAAAAAATTGATGACTATATGTCAATGATCATGGATCAGATGCTTGCAACGATTGAAAAAGGGATCCACACGAAAGGAATCCTTCCGGGCAAGCTACAGCTGAAAAGAGTCGGAGCAGATCTCTATCAAAAAGCCCTTCAGGAAACCAATCCCTTAAAAAAAGAAAAGATGACGCTTATGGCCTATGCGTATGCTGCCAGTGAGGAAAATGCCAGCGGTGGCATGACGGTTACGGCACCGACGATGGGAGCCAGCGGAGTCATGCCGTCTTTAGTGCGTTATTACAAGCTGGATCGTCATTTTTCTGAGGAAAAGATCATTCAGGGATTAAAAATTGCAGGAATTATCGGTAATCTGTTTAAGACGAATGCAACGATTTCCGGTGCTCAAGGCGGCTGCCAGGCTGAAATCGGTGTTGCCTGTTCCATGGGATGTGCCTTTGTTGCTCATATGGAAGATCTCAGTGATGATCTGATTGCCTATGCTGCTGAAATCGGAATCGAACATTTTCTGGGATTGACCTGTGATCCGGTTGGCGGATATGTCATGATCCCATGCATCGAACGCAATGCCGTAGCTACGCTTCGGGCAATGGATTCCGCACTTCTTGCAGATGAGGTCGGAGGTCTGAAAGAAAATAAGGTTTCGTTGGATATGATCATTCATACGATGAATTATACAGGTAAAAAGATAGCGGTAGAATTGAAGGAAACCTCTTTAGGAGGACTGGCAAGCGTCGTTCCGCTGGAATAAAGAAAGTCATAAAAAAAAGTCAGCATAAGCTGACATTTTTGTTTATTTCTTAAGCAATTTTGTTGATAGCGTGACTTAAACGAGATTTCTGTCTAGCAACATAGTTTTTGTGATGAACGCCGCTTGTAATAGCTTTATCCAGCAGAGAATTCGCTGTATTATAAGCAGTCATGGCAGCTTCCTTGTCATTCGCATCTACAGCTACCAATACTTTTTTGATCGATGTTTTGATAGCACTTCTCTGAGCAACATTGCTTTCATGTCTTTTGTTGTTAGTTAATACACGTTTTTTCTGTGATTTAATGTTTGGCACTCTTGACACCTCCTAATTGATTATTGCTAGTAGATTATAACAAAATCAAAAATGAAATGCAAGAAACAAATGAAAAAAGCCATACTATACGGGAAAAAGGAGAAATATGAACATGAAACGCAGTGATTTCGCAGATGAATGGTTTGAATCAGAAGAGGAAAAGATATTCTCACAAAAAACCGAAAGCTTTCCACATGCCGTTACCGTAAAATGGATCAAGGTCTTAGAAAATGATAAAAAATATCAGACAGGTGACTATGTAACGATTTCTTTTGAATCGATGGCAGATGCTTCGCTCAGAAATCAAATCAGTTCGATATTAGTAGATGTTCTGGATAAGCTTTGTCAAGATGTCCTGCTTCAGAAAATACTTGTAGTGGGACTAGGAAATGAGGATATGATCTCTGATGCGATCGGTCCTAAGACAGCCGCCCAGATCCTTGTTTCAGCTCATTTGTTCGAGCTTGAAAAAGAAGTGCATCCCGGCTTGAACAACTGTGCGGTCATTGCTCCTAAGGTCATGGGACAGACAGGACTTGAATCGGCACGGATCGTAAAAGGAATCGCTGATTTTTATGAACCGCAATGTGTGATCGTCATTGATGCCTTGGCAACAAGCAGCTTTTCGCGTATCAACCGGGCTATCCAGATTTCAAATATCGGTATTATTCCCGGCAGCGGTGTAGGCAATCACCGTCTTGCGATCAATGAGGAAACGTTAAAGGTACCTGTCATTTCAATTGGAATTGCAACGGTAACAACGATCCGTTCAATCTTAAATGAAATGAATGTAAAGGAAGAATATGAAAACAATGACTGTATCATCACACCACGAGATATGGATATGGAATGCCGCCAGATCGTTGCGATCCTTTCACATGGCATCAACTGTTTCATTCATCCGGCATATGAGGAGTTATAATCCTTGAGTGATGAGCATAAGCTATGAAATATGAAAACGTCCATCAAGATTTTAGCGAAGCTGGGGCTGCTGGCACTTTTTATTTTTATCTCGCCGCTGATGCAGGGAATCAAGGCAACCGTCAGGGAGCTTGATATCAGCATGCAGCTTTTTAATCAGCAGAAAAGTATCGCTCCGATCGACATCGAAGCCTTTAATGTCATGGATATGGTCAAAAAAGAAGATATTCCCTATCGGGAGATCGATGTTGAGCCTGATGATATCGTAGAGGTGCCAGAGCCTTCAAACGGTACGCAGAAATCCATCTACATCTATTCCACGCATCAGCAAGAAGCCTATAAAGATCGAAGCAGCGTAATGGATGGCAGTATGTATTTAGGCAAGCTGCTTGAGCAGGCAGGATATAAGGTCGTAGTGGAGGATCGTAATTTTACAGAGGAATTAAATGCTTTGGGATTGAATTATAATCAGTCTTATCAAATCTCAAGAAATGCGATCACAGATGCTTTGATCGAGCATCAGGGATTTGATCTGATCATTGATTTCCATCGTGATTCCGTTCCTAGAGAATCCTCTTATATCGAAGCTTCAGGGAAAAGCTATGCGAAGATGATGATCGTCTTAGGAGGACTCAGTCCCCACTTTTCGGCAATCCAAAACAGGGCACTGACACTGTTAGACAAAACCAATCAGCTTGAGAGTGGTATCATGAAAGATATTCTGGTCAGAGAAGCATATTATAATCAGGATATCAGTGAAAATATGCTGTTGATAGAAATCGGAAGCGAGGAAAGCTATTATGAAGAGGTGATGCATTCCTTAGATGTTCTGGCAATATCAATAGATGAAATGATGAGGTGAACATGAAACGATTCTTCGTAGATCTGCTTTTAGTAATATTGCTGGTTGCTATCGGAAGCTCTTTTATGGAGCAGGATGATTCTTACTCCATCGAGCAGGAAATCATTGATTTTGAAAACAGCTTGGATAAAGATGGACAGTATGTCAGTGAAAACAGAGGGGATGCAGTCAGTGAGGTTCATTTGAATAAAGCCTCTGAATTGGCAAAGAACAGCTCGGATACGATCAAAGAGATCGTAGGTGTCGGAGTCGAGCTGGTAGCTTCGATTTTTAAAGCTATTATAGAATAATCATCGAAAATCGGTTATAATGCATTCGAGGTGATTTTATGAAACGAATTTTATTTATGGGGACGCCTGAATTTGCGTGCGGTATTCTAAAATGTCTGATAGAAAATCATTATAATGTCGTTGGTGTGGTTTCCCAGCCGGATAAAAAGGTCGGCCGTAAGCAGGTCTTAACACCGACTCCGGTGAAAAGTCTTGCGGCATCTTACAATCTGAGCGTTTTTCAGCCTGTCCATATCAAAGATATTTACGAACAGCTTCGACAATTGGATCTTGACTGTATCATTACCTGTGCTTACGGACAGATGATACCGGAAGATATCCTTCATCTGGCGAAGATAAGATGCATCAATGTCCATGCATCCCTGCTTCCGAAATATCGTGGCGGTGCACCGATTCATAAGGCTATCATCAACGGTGAAAAGGAAAGTGGCGTTTCAATCATGGAAATGGTCAAAAAAATGGATGCCGGGGATGTCTGCTGCGTGAAAAAGGTTGCTATCACTGAAGAGGATACGATGGGAAGCCTGCATGATAAGCTGATGAAGTGCGGTGAAGAAGTTCTTCTGGAGGTGCTTGATGATATTTTGGATAATAAGGCCGTCTTTGTTCCGCAGGATGAAAGTCAGGTATCTTTCGCATGGAACATTACAAAGGAAGAAGAAAAAATTGATTTTTCAAAAGGCGGCAGGAGCGTCTACGACCATATCCGCGGTCTGATACCATCACCTGTGGGTTATGCTTATCTGGATAATAAAAAAATAAAATTTCATGAGGTAAGGCTGCTTCATGAGGAAAGTGCGGCAGCTTCTGGTGAGATCATCGGCTTTGACGGTACTCATTTACAGGTTTCATTAGGTGATCTGATATTGCTTGTCACGCAATTACAGCCCGAAGGAAAAGCAAGAATGAGTGCCAGAGATTTCTATAACGGCCATGGAAAAAACTTGATCGGCAAAAGGTTTGAATAGCTTAAAGAGCTATTCTTTCTTTTTTTAAAAATCAAAATATATGAAATATCCTTGTTTATTTGTGAAATTTTGTGTAAAATATATAAGAAAGTAAACACTTTCAAAAAATATTTTGATAGGAGGAGTTAAGATATGGATGGTTTATTATCAGTCCTCTTGCCGGTTTTGGCAGGTTTAGCCGGAGGAATCATATTAATGATCCTGATTTCAAAGGCTGGGTTAAATAAAGATAGAATTAAAGCTGAAAAATTACTGCAGGAAGCTACTGTAAAAGCAGAAAACACTGTGAAGCAGGCACTCCTGGATGGTAAGACTCAGACTCATGAATTGAAGATTGCTGCGGAAAAAGAGATTAAGGAGCGTAAACAGGAAATTACAGATATGGAAAATAAACTGTTAAGACGCGAAGATAATCTAAATTTTCGTGATGACGCATTAACGCAAAAAGAACAGCAAATCGATCTTAAAAATAATCAATTAACTAAAAAAATGTCTGAACTTGATGAGATGGAAAAAAGGCTGCAGGAGAAGATCGATATACAGATCGTCAAACTTGAAAGAGTTGCAGCAATGAGTACAACGGAGGCCAAGAAGGAGCTTTTTGAGATTGTTGAAAAGCGTATGGAAAACGAAGTTGTCGCTTACATAAAGGAAAAGGAAGAAGAAGCAAAGAGCATTGCAGATGAGAAGGCACGTAATATCGTGGCGCTTTCTATTCAGAAAATGGCTCAGGATGAGGCCGTGGATCGTACGGTAAGCGTTGTTGCCTTACCAAGCGAGGAAATGAAGGGAAGGATCATCGGACGTGAAGGAAGAAATATCAAATCGATCGAACAGGCGACCGGTGTCGATCTGATCATTGATGATACACCGGAAACGATCACGATTTCTTGCTTTGATCCGGCACGTCGTGAAATTGCCCGTATAGCTTTGGAAACGCTGATTCGTGATGGACGTATTCAGCCGGGACGTATTGAAGAAGTTGTCAACAAGGTACGCAATGAAATTGAAAACAATATCCAGAAGGTCGGTGAAGATACGATCTTTAAGCTGGGTCTTGGTAAGATGAACCGTGATCTTGTTCATTTGGTCGGACGTTTGAAATATCGTTACTCCTATGGACAAAATGCGCTTCAGCATTCCATGGAAGTGGCTAAGCTTGCAGGCAGCATGGCAGCAGAGCTTGGTTTGAACCAGACGCTTGCCAAGCGTGCAGGTCTTCTGCATGATATCGGAAAGGCGCTGGATACCGAAACTGAAGGAAGCCATGTGGAGCTTGGATATAAATTCTGTAAGAAGCACGGTGAAAATGAGGTCGTGCTGAATGCGATTCAGTCACATCACGGCGAGGTTGAACCAAAGAGCATTATTGCGGTATTGGTACAGGCGGCAGATACATTGAGTGCAGCCCGTCCGGGAGCTCGTTATGAAGCAATGCAGAATTATATCAACCGTCTTGAAGAACTTGAAAAGATTACTAAATCATTTGAAGGCGTTGATACAAGCTATGCGATTCAGGCCGGCAGAGAGTTACGTGTGATCGTTCATCCGGATAAAGTGGATGATCTCAGCTGTGCTAAGATTGCTCGCGGCATCCGTGAAAGAATTGAAAATGAGCTGACCTATCCAGGACAGATCAAAGTTACGGTCATTCGTGAGCTGAGAACGAGTGAACTGGCAAAATAATGAAGATCTTATTTGTAGGTGATGTCGTAGGAGCAGTCGGCAGAAAAATGGTGGCCGATCATGTCTTACGTATCAGAGAAGAAGAAAAGATCGATCTGGTTATCTGCAATGGTGAAAATTCAGCGCACGGCAAAGGCATTACGAAAAAAATTTATGCCCAGCTGCTGAACAGCGGCGTTGATGTCATTACGATGGGAAATCATACGTTTTCTAAGAAGAATTTAGAGGAAGTCATTGATGAATTGGACAAAATGGTACGGCCGGCCAATATGCTTCCGTTGGAATTTGGAAAAGGTACTGTCGTGATCGATGTCAATCATAAAAAAGTAGCAGTGAGCAATCTGATCGGCGAGGTATTCATGGTCAATTGTACAGAATCGCCCTTTGATGCCATGGAAAAGATCCTTCATGAAACGGAAGCTGATATTCACATCGTTGATCTGCATGCGGAGGCAACGAGTGAAAAAATTGCCTTTACTTATGAATTTGCTCAGCGATGCAGTGCTATCGTAGGTACGCATACTCATGTACAGACTGCAGATGAGCGAATCGTCGATGATCATTGTGCCGCGATTACGGATCTGGGCATGTGCGGTCCTTACCGTTCGGTTATCGGACGTGATGTGGAGGAAGTGCTGCGACGTTTCAAAAATAAGGAGCATACCCGCTTTACGATGGCGGAAGGCAAAGGTATTTTTTGCGGATGCATCGTTGAGATCGATGATGATACGAATCAGGCCAGGTCAATCAAAAGAATCCAGATTAAAGAGCAGTAATGCTCTTTTTTTTAATAATTGTTTTCAAAAATTCAGTTTTTTCCGATATTCTATTGAAGTGAAAATTATATTTGTGCTATAATGTCTAAGTAATAAAAGGAGGTTATCTTCATGCCAGTAACAATTAATAAAGATACTTGCATCGGTTGTGGTGCTTGTTGTGGAGTTTGCCCGGTTGGAGCATTGTCAATGGATGACGATAATAAGTCAACTTGCGATGAATCAACTTGTATTGACTGCGGTGCATGCGTTGCGACTTGCCCTGTAGAAGCAATTACACAATAAACCAAGCAAACGCTTGGTTTTTTCTTGGAAAGAGGAAATTATGAAAATTAACGAAAACTGGACTATACCGAATTTAAAGGAAGCAAAACAACGAACGAAAAAACAAGCAGTGATTGAAAAATCACTCTTTAATATACCTTATGAAGTTGCCCAGCTGGGAGTGGGAAGAAATTATTATCTGCGTACATATGGCTGCCAGGCCAATGAACGTGACGGGGAAACGATTGCCGGTATTTTGGAAGCCATGCATTTTACTCCGGTAAAAAATGTCGAGGATGCCGATCTGATCCTCTTGAATACCTGTGCTATCCGCCAGAATGCGGAAGATAAGGTATTAGGTGAACTGGCTTCTTTAAAGCGGCTCCGTAAAACAAATCCGGATCTTCTTTTTGGTCTTTGCGGCTGCATGGCACAGGAAGAAGAAGTCGTCAAAACAATTATTGAAAAATATCCACATGTAGATCTTGTTTTTGGTACACATAATATTCATCGCTTGCCGACCTTGCTGTATCAGGCAATGATGTCGAAGGAAAGAACGATCGAGGTTTTCTCAACAGAAGGGGAAGTTATCGAGAATTTGCCGGTCAAACGTTTTGGTACGCATAAGGCTTGGGTCAATATCATGTATGGCTGTGATAAGTTCTGTACATATTGTATCGTACCTTATACCCGTGGTAAGGAGCGAAGCCGACAGGTCGAAGACATCCTTGAAGAGATTCATGTTTTGATCGAAGAAGGCTATAAAGAAGTTACTTTGCTCGGTCAAAACGTAAATTCTTATGGAAAGGATCTTCAGATTGAAGGCGGCTTTGCATATCTTTTGGAAGAAGTGGCAAAAACGGGCATTGATCGCATTCGTTTTACGACCTCACATCCATGGGATTTCAGTGATGAGATGATCGATGTGATTGCGAAATATGAGAACATCATGCCTTTTATCCATCTGCCGGTACAATCAGGAAATGATGAGATCCTGAAGATCATGGGAAGACGCTATACGAGCGAGCAATATATGACGTTGTTTTATAAGCTGAAAGCAAAAGTCAAGGATGCTGCCTTTTCGACAGATATCATCGTCGGCTTTCCGAATGAAACGGAAGAGCAGTTTCAGGATACATTAAAATTGGTTGATGAATGTCAGTTTGACAATGCTTTTACCTTTATTTATTCACCGCGTGCAGGTACGCCTGCTGCCGCCATGGAGGATAATGTCAGTGAGGAAGTCAAACAGCGCCGTCTTCAGGAGCTGATGGAACATACAAATCATTGGGCACGAGAAAAAAATGAGGCCTATGTCGGTAAGACGGTACAGGTTTTGGTGGATGGACCCAGCAAAAAGAATCCATCTGTGTTCAGCGGTTATTCACAGACCAATAAGCTTGTAAATTTTACAGGGGATGATATACATGCCGGTGATTTAGTGAATGTGAAGATCACTCAGGCAAAGTCATGGTCATTAGATGGGGAAGCAATTAAAGTGAAATGATTCACTTTTTTTGTTTTTTCTTTCACCGCGTGTTATAATAGCTAAAACAGACATGATAAATATAATCTAAAGGAGGATCTATGGATCAAATACGAATATGTGCATTAGGCGGGCTCGACGAAAATGGCAAAAATATGCTGATGGTCGAAGTCAACTCAGAAATCATTTTGATTGAGGCAGGAATTAAGTTTCCCGAATCAGATCAATTGGGCATTGAATTTATCATTCCCGATTTCACGTATCTCATCGAAAATAAAGAAAAGATTAAAGGTGTTTTCGTAACTCACGGACACGATGATGTATCACGGGCCCTGCCTTATCTTTTGAAGCATGTCAATGTTCCTGTCTATACAGGAGCTTTAAGTGCAAATGTCTTAAGAGATTTATTGAAAAAAGAAGGCGTCAGTGATTTTAAGATCAACAAGGTGAAAAGGACCGACCGCATCAAGGTGGGAAATATCAAGGTCCGTACATTTGCGATGACCCATGCTTATCCGGATAATTTTGGTATTGCGATTGCGACCGATCAGGGTTATATCGTCTATACAGGAGAATTTATCGTTGATTATGATATGCGGGCACCTGAATATAGTTTTGATATCAATGAATTAAGTGAAATTGGAAAGGCCGGTGTCTTATGTCTTCTCAATGAGTCGGTAGGTGCTGAAAAAGAAGGGCATACCGCACCGTTCCACCGTATTTCTTCAACCCTGGAACCGCTTTTTGAATCAAGCGAGCATCGTATTCTGATCAGCTGTTATTCACAAAGTCTTTTTAGGATGAGAGAGATCTTGGATCTTGTGATTCGTTTCAAGAAAAAAGTTTATTTTCATGGTGAAGAGGCAAAATATTTTCTCAAGCATATGGCTGAATTAAATTACTATAAATTTCCAAATGAACTGATCGTGAACGATCGTAATTTCGATGATGAGAATGATGAGATCATCATTTTGATTACAGGAAGAGGAAAAAATCTATTCAGAAAGCTTCAGAAGATTGCGATGCATGAAGATGAGCGGGTTCATTTTAGAGCGACTGATACGATCGTGATCGCTTCACCGGTCGTCAGTGGTACAGAAGAAGAAGCAAACAGCATGGAAAATGAGATCTATAAAGAAGGCGGACAGATCTATTCATTAAATTCAAAGAAGATTTATTCGATGCATCCGAGCAGTGAAGATCTGAAGATGATGCTGTATCTCTTCAAGCCGCGTTATTATCTGCCGGTAAAAGGTGAATACAGACATCTGATCAAAAATGCCAATTTGGCTTTCAATATGGGCTATCGCCCTGATCAGATCGTAATTTTGGACAATGGTCAGTTTGCAACTTTTGAAAATAAGATCTTAAAGAGCGTTGCTGATCGTATCGAGCTGGAAGATACTCTGATCGATGGCAAGGAAAACTGGGATGTTACGGGAGTTGTCTTAAAAGACCGTGAGATTCTTTCCAATGAGGGTGTCATGGTGATAGGGGTCAGCGTAGATTTTAAAACGAAGAAGATCATCGGTGGTGTTGATGTACAGACGCGAGGTTTGATCTATTTGAAGGATGCGGAATATATCTTAAAAGAGGTCATGAAGATCACTGAAGATACCATCAATGAAAATGTTGCCAATAAAACATATGAGAATATTGAAACACGTGTGGATGTGAAAGAAAAAGTAACACGTTATTTGTTGAAGGAAACCGGAAAAAGACCGATGGTTTTACCTGTCATTATCGAAATCAATCAGTAGTCGAGGGGGATAAGGATGACGAAACAGAAAAATGCCAAGAAAACGACAAATAAAAAAATGGATAATGAGATCTTAACTGTCATTTATGCGTTTTTGGCGATAGCTTTGTCAATTATTGGCATTCTTGAAATTGGTCCTGCAGGAATTGCGTTAGGCAGAGTCATGTATTTTCTGGTCGGTATGCTGGGAAACGTTGTGTTTGCTTTCGTGATACTTATTGCCATACTGGTCTTATTTAAAAAGAATCTGTCGCAGATAAGGATGCGCAGCATGATCGGTTTGATCTGCTTTTTCGCTGCATGGCTGCTGCTGGTAGCGGCACCGGATGATCACAGCATCGTCGGAATGGATGTCATACATCTTTTTCTGGCGAATGTAAAAGAAATATTTAATGATACCTTGATTGCATCAATCGGTAACGGAGGTATTCTCGGCGCTTTCTTATATGCCTTATTCAGTGCTTTGTTTGATTTTACTGGTACAAGGATCATGATTATCATGTTCCTTCTTATCGGTATCATCATGTTCTGGGATTATTTGAAGATAGTTTTTGGTTTCTTTTTTGAAAAAGTACAAAAGACGAAAGAAAAAAGCGATAGTAGAAAAGAGAAGAAAAAGAGAGAAAAGCAGCTTTTTGAAGATGATTATGAGGATATCATCGACTATGAAAAGCCACAGGGACGTTTTGATTTTGAAAATCTTGTTGCCGATAAGGTTTCAGAGGGTGAGCATCAGGAAAAGTCCGTGATCGATATTCAGGCAGATCCTATAAAGGAAGAAAAAAAGGAGCCTGAAATTGAAAGCTCATTTCTTACAGATTACTCTAAATATCGTTTGCCAGGTTTAAATTTATTAAATTTGGCCGGAAAGGGAAGTGTTTCCGCAAATAATAAGAAAGCGGCGGCGGAGGCCGGTGAAAAGCTTTTACAGATCTTGGATGAATTTGGGGTGAAAGCGACACTGGTGGATACACATATCGGGCCTAGTGTTACAAAATTTGAATTAAAGCCGGATTTAGGTGTAAAAGTTTCTAAGATCAGCAATTTGCAGAATGATATCAAATTGGCGTTAGCGGCAAAGGATATTCGTATCGAAGCGCCGATTCCTTCGAAAAGTGCGGTGGGTATCGAAATTCCGAATGTAGATAAGACAATTGTCAATTTAAGGGAGCTTTTACGAAGCATTCCGTCTAAATATGAAAACAGCAAGCTTTTATTTGCTCTTGGAAAGGATCTTTTAGGTCAGCCGGTCTATGGTGAATTAAATAAGATGCCTCATCTGTTGATTGCCGGTGCTACCGGTTCAGGTAAATCAGTCTGTGTCAATTCGATCATCATATCTCTGATCATGAGGGCACGGCCGGATGAAGTGAAATTATTGCTGATCGATCCGAAAAAGGTAGAGTTTACAGCTTATCAGAATATTCCTCACCTTATTGGTCCCATCATTCATGACGGTGATGAGGCGAATACTGCTTTAAAAGTAATCGTAGAGGAAATGGATCGCCGCTATGATTTATTCTCGAAAGCAGGGGTTCGTAACATTGCGGGATATAATGAAAAATGTGATCAATATCCTGAAGAAGGACATACCAAGCTTCCTTGGATCGTCGTCATCATTGACGAGCTGGCTGATTTGATGCTGGTAGCTGCTAAGGAAGTGGAGGCAAGCATCCAGCGTATTACTCAGCTGGCGCGAGCTGCGGGCATCCATCTGGTCGTAGCGACTCAGCGTCCGAGCGTGGATGTTATTACCGGACTTATCAAATCGAATATTCCTTCAAGAATTGCCTTTGCTGTTTCCAGTGCCGTGGATTCCAGAACGATCTTGGATCAGCAGGGTGCGGAAAAACTTTTAGGAAGTGGAGATATGCTTTATATTCCGATCGGCGAACAGTCGCCAATACGTGTACAGGGCGTTTATGTCAGTGATGAAGAAGTGAATCGTGTCACGGAATTTGTTTCTAAGCAGGGACGTCCGAAGTTTGATGATGCTTTTATACGTTTGCAGATGATAGAGGATACAGCTTCTGCTGTTGGCATGGATTCCAATGATCCTTTGTATGATGAAGCCAAGCAATTCGTCATTTCTTCACAAAAGGCAAGCACTTCTTTGCTGCAGCGTAAATTCAGCATCGGTTATCAGCGCGCTGCCCGTTTGATCGATATGATGGAAGAAAACGGTATCGTAGGACCATCTCGTGGCAGCAAGCCAAGAGAAGTCTATATGAAAGATCCGATGAATGAGGATCAGATGTAAGGATCGTTTTAAAAAGAGATGATAGTTATGAAGTATTTCATAGAACTGTCATCTCTTTTATCATATAAAATCTTATATCTTATGAATAATAGTAACAAGGCATCCATTAAAATTGAAACTGTTAGTATTCATAAAATAGGAATGTTTCAGCTTTATTATGATCATGATCCATGATATGTAAATCATGATTTTTTTTATTATTAATTTTATAAAATGACTTCTGTTTTGTTTAAAAAATACGGCTTAATAGCTAATAATATTGAAATAATAACTAGACATTTAAATTCAGTAATAATAAAATTAACTTGTAACTTATATGTGGATAATTTAATTTACAGTCAGAGTGAATGATAATGTCTGCTTTATCGTTCATCATACTTTGAATGGAAAGGAGACAAAAATGAAATTCAAAAAATTATGCAGCTTCGTGCTATCAGCACTTATGGCACTAACGCTGGGAAGCTATTCACTTTCTGCTGCTGAGAGTGGTAACAGCACTTCACAAAAGTGGGATGTTTCCAAATCAAAAAGTGCTGAACGTATTGATGAAGACAGATGGGAAGTAACATTGTCATTGCCTTCAAAAGAATATGTTCCTGCCACGGATGTTGTCTTTGTTTTAGACAGATCCAGCAGCTCTGTCATGACTGATGTAAAAGCAAAAGCAAATGAGCTGCTTGCTGAACTGGCAGCCAAAACGGGTGAAGGTAAGGGTAAGATCAATGTGGCAGTTGTTAATTTTGATTATGAAGCACATGTAACTTTAGGCCTTACTGAATTGACAGAAACAAGTCTTGATACGATTCAGAAAGCTGTCAATGAGACGACAAAGAGCGGAACGAATCTTGAGGCAGGTATCCTTGCGGGTACGAAGATATTAGACGATGACACGTCTGTTCCTGCAGAAAATAAATATCTGGTATTGGTATCGGATGGAATTACTCACGCATGGAATGAAGACCATACAGCAGGTGGTCAGACAATGACAACTTATTGGATGACCAATAACGATGGAACAGTTGGTGTTTATGATGGTACGACGCCTTATGTATATTTTAGAAGAGATGATAAGGTTACTTCATATGAAGATTTGCATCCTTCAATGATCACAGCTGAAAAGGATCTGCCTTATGGAATAGGATCAAAAGTGACAGAAGATGATTGCGTCGTATCAACAGATCTAACCGTTCAAAATGCACCATTTCCTAATGTATATTCACAGGTTGAATTAGCAACTTATTATGCAGCTCAGGCATGGAATGCAGTGAATGAATCTTATCATACACTTACATTATATTGGGAAGTAGATAATGATCTTTATCCTTTAAGCGTTGATTTGATGACAAATGTTTTAGGGGCTTCTTCTGTGGATACGATCGACGCTGCATTTGAAGAATTACAGAATGAAATTGTTTATCTGTTAGACAATGGTACAGTGACTGATGTTATCGGTGAAGATTTTGTTTTAGATGAAAGTGTTCCTTTCACACTGACTGTCAATGGTGAAGAAGTAGATTTAGCAGCGACAGATGATTATGCCGTTTCACACTCAAATAGTGTTATCACATGGGATATTCATGTTCCGGTAAAAAAGGATGAGCCGGTACAGCTGACGTATGTCGTGAAATTAAAAGACAGCGCTAAAGCAGAAGCCGGTTCTTTCACAACACCAACGAATGAATCAGCCACGCTGGACTATAACAACAGCAAAGGAAATAGTGGCAGTGAAGCTTTTGAACAGCCACAGGCCTCTTATGAAATCGGTATTTTAGAAGTAACACATCGTTATGATGAAAGTGTGAAAGAAGAAGATCAGATATTGACATTACCGGAGGTATTTACTTCAGAACCAGTTATCGTCGATTGGACTGAGAAACGTTTCAACAAAGAAGATGGTGAGAATCGTGTAGATTATGACGGATTTGATGTGGTCGTAAAACTGACATATCCAAATGCGCAAACCGTAACGATGACTTTGGATGAATTCAATCAAACAAATGAACATGGTCTTATAGCACTAGCAGGTGTGACAAGTGTTGAATATGTATATACGAAAACACAGGTTCCGGTGATTGATGATACGGAAAACCCGGATAATGATGAAACTGTGACGAATACGCCGAATACATCAGATACTTTACATCTTTATTTGATGGCTGCCGCAGGAGCCCTTTTGATTTTGTGTATGAGTGCTCTTTATGATTTTAGAAAGGAATTTTTCAAATAAAAAATGAACGTTGAAAAACTACGGCAGGAAGTTTATCAAATTGTACAGGATGATGTAAAAACGGAACATGTCATGAATGTTGTACTGGAAAGTAAAAAAGAAGAGGAAGAGAAGCGCAAAGAGAAAATTTTAAATGGTATCAAAGCTGCACAAAACAAAGGGGTGGTCTTTGGCAGGCCAAAGAAAAAAGTGCCGCCTCAGTTTGATGTCATTTATGAGATGTATATGAGTCATCGCATATCAAGTCGGGCAGCTGCAAAGATGCTGGGAGTTGCACAAAGTACCTTTCTTAAATGGTGCAACGGACATGAAGTTCAATGAAAAATAGAGGAGGAAATCATGTAAACGATTTCCTTTCTTTATGTAAAGAAATTGTATTGAAAAAATGTTAAATATGTGATAATGTCTATGTATTCTTGATTAAAATCAAGAGGGAGGTAAGATATGGAGAAGTTTTTTAAGCTTAAAGAAAACGGAACCAGCGTGTCTACGGAAGTCGTAGCAGGTATAACAACCTTCTTTGCGATGGCTTACATCATTGCGGTCAATCCGAATACGTTAAGTCAGGCAGGCATGGAATGGGGCGCTGTTTTCTTGGCAACGATTATTTCTGCTGTGATTGGTACACTGATCATGGGATTAGTTGCTAATGTACCTTATGCACAGGCACCGGGAATGGGGTTAAATGCTTTTTTTGTTTATACGGTTTGTTTCCAATTAGGATTCAGCTGGCAGCAGACATTATCCATGGTGTTTATTTGCGGTTTGATCAATATTTTTATTACCGTTACAAAAGTAAGAAAGGTAATCATTAAAGCGATTCCGAAATCATTGCAGAATGCAATTGGTGGAGGTATCGGTGTATTTATCGCTTATTTAGGTTTCCTAAATGTTGGCTTTATCAACTTTGATAGTGGTGTTCCTGCCATTTCAACATTAAATCAGCCGATATTATTAGTCTTTTTGATTGGTCTGGTATTGGCTGTCATCCTTACTTTAAAAAATGTGAAAGGCGGTATTTTGATAGCTATTATCGTAACAGCTTTGATAGGTATTCCTTTCGGTGTTACGACGACAACGGATACGGTAAGTTTTATGGATGCCGTTAATGCATTGCCGTCAACATTTGGAGTAATCTTTACTTCAGCAGGTCTTCCATCATTATTTACAGATCCGGCCAAGCTGCCGCTTGTGATCATCACGATTTTTGCCTTCAGCATGTCAGATACATTTGATACGATCGGTACGTTTATCGGTACGGGCAAGAGAAGCGGTATCTTCTCTGAAGAGGATGAAAAAGCACTTGAAAATGGCAGTGGATTTAGTTCTAAAATGGACAAGGCTTTATTTGCCGATGCGACAGCAACTTCCATTGGTGCTATTTTCGGTACTTCCAATACAACGACATATGTAGAAAGTGCAGCCGGTATCGGTGTCGGCGGAAGAACAGGATTGACTTCTGTAGTAACAGCAATCTGTTTTGCCTTAAGTGCTTTTTTAGCGACTTTTGTCAGTGCGATTCCTTCAGCTGCGACAGCTCCGGCATTGATCATCGTAGGATGCATGATGGTTTCATCATTTGCGGAAATCAACTGGGCTGATTTAGAAGAAGCGGTACCTGCTTTCTTTGCAGGATTGTTCATGGCTCTATGTTACAGTATTTCATACGGTATTGCCAGTGGCTTTATCTTCTACTGCTTAGTCAAGATCGTAAAGAAACAGGCAAAAGAAATCCATCCGATCATTGCGGTAGTTGCTTTATTGTTTATCCTGAATTTTATTTTACTTGCAATTATATAGAAATTAAACATTATTATTTGAATAGAGAAATGGTCTTCGTACTGTTTCTCTTTTTTTTATTATTACCTTTGGGTAATAACAAGATAACTAATCGAGAATTCGCTAAAAGCCATTGTTTCTTTATAATGATATCGAAGGAATTTGAATCAGATCAAGGAGGAGTCAGTGATGAAAAAAAGAGAATTAGGAAAGAGTGGATTGTTTGTTTCACCGATAGGGTTAGGTTGTATGGGCTTTTCTCATGCTTATGGAAAACCGATGGATAGAGATGAAGCAATCCAGATGATTCGTGAAGCTGTAAAGATTGGTTATACATTTTTCGATACCGCAGAAATCTATGGTACGGCAAGCAATCCTCATGAAAATGAAGAAATTGTCGGGGAAGCTTTGAAACCTTATCGTGACCAGGTGGTAATTGCAACGAAGTTTGGTATCAGTTTTGACACAGAAAGCGGCAAGGTTCCAAGTCCTCTGATACCGGATTCAAGAGAAGACGTTATCCGTAAATCGGTAGAAGAATCTTTAGCACGATTGCAGGTTGATACGATCGATCTATATTACCAGCATCGTATTGATCCGCATGTTGAGCCGGAAAAGGTTGCGAAGGTCATGAAATCTCTCATTGCAGAAGGAAAGATCAAACATTGGGGTGTTTCAGAGGCAGATGAAGAATATATTCGCCGGGCTCATGCTGTTTGCCCGATTACGGCCATTCAAAACCGGTATTCAATGATGGCTCGTCATCATGAAAGATTATTTCCGGTATTAGAAGAATTAGGGATTGGTTTTGTTGCCTTTTCACCAATTGCAAATGGTTTTTTGAGTGGAAAATATGGAAAAGACAGTCATTTTGATAAAGAATTGGATTATCGAAGCACAATGCCGCAGTTTACGAATGAAGCGATTGATGAAAATCAAACATTATTAAACTTATTAAAAGAAATTGCTGATAAGAAGAATGCCACTTGTGCTCAAATATCATTGGCATGGATGTTATGCAAGAAACCTTATCTGAGTGCGATTCCGGGAACAAGGAAACTGGAACGTCTTAAAGAAAACTTTGCTGCCTGCGAGATAGAGCTCAGTGAAGAAGAAATTCAAATGATCGATCAACAGCTTGATCAGATACCGATGTCTGCTGTATTTGGCGGTTCTGCGATAAAAAAGTAAGGAAGGGATAAGATGAAAGTCATATGCTAACTCCTATGAATGGAAAAATTGATGACAGTTATATGTCAAAAAAAGAGTGCCGCTTGGCTTTACAGTCATATAATCAGATAAGAAATGATTATCATGCACAGGCTGTTGTCTATGCTTGGACAACGATGAAAGAAGGATATGTGAAGATAAAAAACAGGATCATATCAAGGCATTATCCATTTTCTTAAACATTGACTTTCAATTTCTTTCAAATTAAAATATTGTCATAAAGGAGTCATTTATGTACAATCCACAGCTTGAAACGTTTATCATGGTTGCCGATGCGGGAAGCTTTAATAAGGCCGCTGAACAGATTTATATAACCCCGACAGCAGTCATCAAACAAATCAACCTATTAGAAGCAAATTTAGGCGTAAAATTATTTGACCGTAATCATCGTGGCTTAACGCTTACAAAAGCAGGTATTTCCTTGTATAAAGATGCGAAATATATCATTCAATATTGTAAAGATTCCGTGATTCGTGCACAAAATGCCATGCAGGAAGATACTCAGATATTACGAATTGGTTCCTCACCGCTGACTCCTGCTCAGATACTATTGGAATTATGGCCGAAGATCCAGGCATATTGTTCTGATATTAAATTTCAGATCATACCTTTTGAAAATACGGAAGAAAATGCCAGAGAAATTTTAAAAAATTTAGGTAATCGTATTGATGTCGTAGCCGGTATTTTTGATGATACGATGCTGAATCTTAGAAATTGTGATGGTTTTGAAATTAAAAAAGTACCATTATGTGTTGCTGTTTCGATCCATCATCCTTTAGCGGCAAAAAGAAAGCTAGCTGTGTCTGATTTATATGGTCAATCTTTATTGCTGATGCATCGCGGCTGGAGCCGTTATGTCGATGATCTGCGTGATGATATCTGGCAGCATCACAATCAAATACAGATCAAAGACTTTGATTTTTATGATGTCAATATTTTTAATCGTTGTGAAAATGGAAATGAGATATTAATGGCTATTGAGGCCTGGTCAGTCGTTCATCCTCTTTTAAAAATAATCCCGGTTGATTGGGAGCATTCGATTCCATATGGCCTGCTTCATTCACCTCAGCCATCTCCTACGGTAAAAAAATTCCTTGATGCCATTCAGAAAGTGATCCAGCAAGACAAAGAATAGTTATAACATAAAGGTATATATTCATGAACAAGCCAAGACTTCAAAAGAAGCCTTGGCTTTTTTATAATGACATTGTAAAGGAGGAAAAATTCAGTAAATTGAATAAAATCTTTAATTAGAAGGAGGAAAATGATGAATAACTTTATTTTTGAAAATAAGACCAAAGTATTTTTTGGGAAAGGATGTGTACAGGAATATCTAGGCTGTTTAACAAAAAAGTATCAAACGATCATGCTTGCTTACGGTGGAGGATCCATCAAAAAGAATGGGATCTATGATGAGATCGTGACGATTTTAACTGCACGGAACAAGAAGGTCGTAGAATTTTCAGGAATTATGTCAAATCCTACTTATGCCAAAGTAATGCAGGGAGCAGAACTTGTCAGAAAAGAACATGTGGATATGATCCTAGCTGTTGGTGGTGGTTCCGTCATGGATTGCTGCAAGGCGATTTCTTTGGCAACCCGCTATGAGGGTGATGTCTGGAATGATTTTTGGACACATAAAGGTGTGATTGATTTTGATGTATTGCCTTTAGGAGTAATCGTCACTGTAACAGGTACAGGAAGTGAAATGAATGGCGGGGCAGTGATCACGAATGAAGAATTAAAAATCAAAACGGGTCGTGATTATCCGGCTTGTAATCCAATGTTTGCCTTATTAGATCCTGCTTATACATTTACGGTACCGAAGAAACAGGTGGTAAGCGGAGGCTTTGATATTCTTTCTCATATCATGGAAACATATTTTGGAGAGCTAAATGAAAATAATGTATCGGATGATCTTTCTGTTGCTTTGATGAAAAATGTGATCAAAAACTTAAAAATAGCTATCGAAGATCCTTTCGACTATAATGCAAGAAGCAATCTGATGTGGGATGCGACCATGGCTGAAAACAGGATCATTAAATTAGGAAAGCAGACTGATTTTGAAGTTCATCAGATGGAGCATCAGTTAGGTGCTTATACCAACTGTAATCATGGAGAAGGATTAGCGGTGTTACATCCAACCTATTACCGCCATATTTATCAATATGGTTTATCCAAATTTAAACAGTTTGCCGTAGAGGTATGGCAGATCAGTGAAGAAGGCAAGAGTGATGAACAGATTGCTTTGGAAGGGATTGATGCGTTAGAAAAATTTATTCATGAGATCGGGTTGCCTTCAAGCTTAAAACAGTTAGGTTTACAGGAGGATATCGATCTAAAGAAGATTGCCGATTCATGTAATATCATACCTACAAGCTATAAACCAATGACTCATGAAGAAATATATGAAATATTTAAAGAATGTTGGAAGTAGAAGGTAAAGATGTCAGTGCAGATGAAACGATTTTAGGTGAAGATGGTAAAATCGATGCGGATCGGTTAGAAACTATCTCCTATGATCCATCTCACAACACATATGTGAAAGTACAGGGAATGATCGGTCATGCTTTTCATGATGGAAATGTTCTAAAGTAAAGGAGTGAAAATATGGAATATGTAACATTAAACAATGGCATTCAGATGCCTGCATTAGGATATGGAGTTTATCAGGTAAACAATGAAGAATGTGAAAGATGTGTCTTAGATGCTATCAGTGCAGGGTATCGTCTTATTGATACAGCTCAGTCGTATGGCAATGAGGAAGCTGTGGGGAATGCAATCAAAAAATGTGGCATTCCTCGTGATCGGCTATTTATTACGACAAAGGTATGGATCAGTAATGGCGGTTATGAAAAAGCAAAGGTTTCTTTACGTGAATCCTTAAAAAAGCTTCAGAGCGAGTATATCGATCTCGTCTTGATCCATCAGCCTTTTAATGATTATTATGGTACGTATCGGGCAATGGAAGAAGCTTATAAGGAAGGCTGGATCCGTGCGATTGGTGTATCAAATTTTTATCCTGACAGGTTGATTGATCTTTGCAGTTTTGAGAGGTAAAACCGGCAGTCGATCAGGTAGAAACCCATGTTTTTCATCAGCAGAAAGAGGCTCACGAGTATATGAAAAAATATAATGTCCAGCATGAATCATGGGGACCTTTTGCGGAAGGCAGAAAAGATTTCTTTACAAATCCTGTTTTAGTAAAGATTGGCGAAAAGTATTCCAAGAGTGCTGCTCAGGTCGCTCTAAGATATTTGATCCAAAGCAATGTCGTTGTGATTCCTAAGTCAACACATAAAGAAAGAATGATTGAAAATATAAATGTATTTGATTTTACATTGGATGAAGAAGATATGCAACTGATCTCAGTGCTCGATGAAAAAGAAAGCTTATTCTTCTCCCATTATGATCCAAAAACAGTAGAGATGATGGTGGATTTAAAACGTTAAGGGCAAGGCAACTTGCTTTTTTTTTTAATATTGTGAATAAGCTGAAGCAGTATGACTTTTGAAAGATAAATAATTGTGAAGTTTTTCTGAAAATAGCTTAAGAATATAAAATTGGAATGATTTTTTGTATGAAACGTGATAGAATGTAGCTGGTAAATTTAATGAGGAAATGTTATGAAAAAGGTTATGTTTATTTCAAGTATGGGAGGCCATCTAAATGAACTGCTCCAGTTGAAGCCTCTTTTTTCTAAATATAAAACAGTCTTCGTGTCTGAAAAAACACCTTCGACGTTATTTTTAAAAGATCAATATAAGACATACTATCTTGTTTATGCGACAAAGCATGAGATGTGGAAATATATCTTTGTTTTTCCTTTTAACTGTTTGAAAAGTCTTTATTTGTTTCTAAAAGAAAAACCGGATGTCATCGTATCTACGGGAAGTCATACCGCTGTGCCGATGTGCTATATTGCTCATTTATTTGGGAAAAAAGTGATCTATATTGAAACTTTTGCCAATATTTATACAAAGAGCATGGCAGGGAAGCTGGTTTATCCGATTGCAGATTATTTTGTAGTACAGTGGGAAAGCATGCTGGAATTATATCCTGATGCTGTTTATGGAGGGTGGATTTTCTAATGGTATTTGTAACGTTAGGGACGCAGGATAAGACTTTTGGGCGTCTTTTGAAAAAGGTGGATGAATTGATCGATAAAGGGATCATTCAAGGAAAAGTGATCGTTCAGGCAGGTAAGACCCATTATCAGAGCAGTCAAATGGAGATATTTGATTTCTGCAGTCAGGAACAGCTGAATCAATATATTGAGGAATGTGATTATATGATTACGCATGCAGGTGTTGGTTCGATCATCAATGGAATCAATCATCAAAAGAAGGTCATTGCTGTTGCAAGAAGAGCCAAGTATGGTGAACATGAAAATGATCATCAGGTAGAGATTACGACGAAGTTTGCCGGATTTGGGTATATTTTGGGTTGTGTTGAAGTAGATGAGCTCGAAGAAAAGATTTCTGAATTGCATGATTTTACGACCAAACCTTATGAATCAAATAACAAGAATTTTTGTGATTTGATTGCTCGGCTGATAGATGAAAAATAAATATTTTATTATTTTAATATTTTGTGTTAACAAATAAAAGCATGAATTTTTCAGTTTATACAAACGAGCGGAGGAGTAAAAATGAGAAAAACAAAATGGATATTAAGTTATCTGCTTGTTTATTTATCTATCTTTTTTATAACGGGAGTATTATGGATATTGGGCAATTTTGGTGAAATATCTGTTTCTCAGATTGTCTTTCTTTTAATGGTATCTATGGAAGGAGCAGATAGTTCAATTATATGGAAGTTTGTATATGATTGTTTATTGTTGCCATTTATTTACTGTTGCTTTCTTTTTTTCTTCATTTATATTTTGATTAAAATTAAAAACAGGATTTATATTTTTTTTGACAAACATATTCTAAAGCTTTCATTTGTAATATGTATTATATCATTTATCTATTCTGGTCATTCAATCGGCTTATTTTCTTATTTGCAAAGTCTTTTAAGAAATTCAACATTATTCGAAGATTATTATATTGATCCTTCTGAGGTTGAATTTGATTTTCCGGAGCAAAAAAGAAATTTGATTTATATTTTTATGGAATCTATGGAAATAAGTTATTATTCTGAAGAGCTTGGAGGGGTTGAAGAAAGTAATTTAATACCAGAACTTTATGAAATTGCTGAAGAAAATCTTACTTTTAACAATAATGGGGGATTCTATGTTCCTGAAGGAACAGGATGGACTGTTGGAGCGATGGTTGCTCAAACATCTGGTTTACCTCTTTTGATTCCAATTGATGGTAATTCATATGGATCGTTTAGATCTTTTTTGCCAGGGGCTACATCTATAGGTGATATTTTGAGTGAAGCCGGATATCGTCAAAAATTACTGATAGGATCGGATGCCTCTTTTGGCGGAAGAAGAGAGTATTTTACACAACATGGGAATTATGACATTGTTGATTATATTGCAGCAAAAGAGAAACAATATATCGATGAAAACTATTATGTATGGTGGGGATATGAAGATAGCAAGTTATATGAATTTGCTAAAGAAGAAGTTAAAGAATTGGCTAAAGGATCCGAACCTTTCAATTTAACAATGCTGACAGTCGATACACATTTTTTTGATGGTTATCTTTGTGATGAGTGTGAACAAGTTTATGAAAGTCAATATGAGAATGTTATTGCTTGTGCAAGTCGTCAGCTTTATAATTTTCTTACGTGGATCAAACAACAAGATTTCTATGAAAATACAACGATTGTTATTGCGGGCGATCATCTGACAATGGATAATGATTTCTTTGCATCCATAGATTCAAATTATGTAAGGAAAGGCTATTATGTTTTTATTAATTCTGCAGCTGAATATCAGGGAAATGACAGAGAAGTATCATCTTTTGATTTTTTTCCTACGACTCTTGCAAGTATGGGAATAAAATTTAATGAGGATAGATTAGGTTTAGGAACAAATTTATTTAGTGAAACACCTACACTGGTAGAAGAACTTGGCTGGGAGGAATTAAATGAACAGCTTAGAATGACTTCTAAGTTATATAACAATGAGATTTTATATGATAAAGATAAATGATTTTGTACATTTCTTAGTCAAAATCATTTTTCATTTATTTTTATAAATAAACAAATTTTATAAGCATTAAAACAACAGTGTGGTATAATCTATTTGTTCAGTTAATTTGTGCTGAATAATTACGAAAGGATTTTATGAGTAAATATGAAATTGTTTTCCTGATACTGCATTATCAGGTTTTAGAAGAAACATTAAGATGCGTAAATTCAATAAAAAGAAAAATAGACACAAAAAAATATCATATTGTCCTTGTTGATAATGCTTCTCCTAACAATAGCGGAAAAACATTAGATAGTATGTTTAAGGATGATAAAGATATTACAGTATTGTTAAACGAAGAAAATCTTGGTTTTTCAGGAGGAAATAATGTTGGATTTCATTATGCAAAATATCAACTGAGTTGTGATTTTATTTGTATGATGAATAATGATACTGAGATAATACAGAATGATTTCTTTTCGGTAATCAAAAAAGAATATGAAAAGAGCCATTTTGCTGTATTAGGTCCAGAAATTCATTTAAAAGATGGTACAGTTTGCAAATATCCTAAACAAATTTTAAAACTTAATGAAATTGATGCTGATCGAAAGCGTGTAGAAAAACTACTGATAAAAAATAAATTGTTTATAGAATCAATTCATTTATTTTTATATAAATATATTGGTAAATTGATTCATTGGAAAAAAATAAGACATCATTTTAGAGAAGAGATCATTCCTGATCCAAGAATGGAAAATGTTCGCTTACATGGCTGTTGCATGATTTTTTCACCAATTTATATTGATAAATTTGATGGTTTGGATAATAGAACACATTTTTATGGTGAAGAAGATATTTTATTTGTACAGTTAATTCGAAATCATATGAAAAGCGTTTATGATCCCAGTTTGAAAATATTTCATTGTGAAGAAGCAGCTACAGGTGCGGCTATGGGCAAAGATTACAAAAAACGTCGGTTTATTTATGAAAAGCATTTAGAAACATTAGATATGCTTGAAAAAATGTATCGTGAAGATTTAGATAGTCTGAAAGGGTATATATAGGTGAGAATATGCCAAAAGTAAGTGTTATTGTTCCTGTTTATAATGCGGAGAAATATATCAAAAACTGTTGTGAGAACCTCTTAAATCAAACTTATGACGATTATGAAGTAATCTTTGTTAATGATGGTTCTTCCGATAATAGTTTAAAAATGCTTGAAAAGCTAGCTTCTAATCATGATAAAATTCAAATAATTACTCAAGAAAATCAAGGTCAGGCAATCGCTCGCAATATCGGAATAAAGCATTCCAAAGGGGAGTTTATATGTTTTATTGATATTGATGATGAAATTAGCAGAGAAATGTTAGAAAAGTTAATGCATGCGCAGAAGAAAAGTGATGCAGACCTTGTTTGGTGTGATGCTTATATTAAAAGAGAAGGAAATATTTTAAGTACGTTAGATCAAACCTATCCTAACTCAATAGATCTTCAAAAAAATTATGTATTACATAATGCAAGTCCATGGAGAAAATGTATTCGTCGCTCTTTGCTGGAGAGTTATAACTTATATTTTCCAAAGCTTCGCTTTTATGAAGACCTGGCAGTAGTTCCTTCATATGGCTTATATACCAATAAAATTATTTATGTCAATGAGCCTTTATACTCATATGTCTTGCATGAAGGGTCAACAATGCATCAGAAAACATACCATAGAAAATTAGAAGATATTTTTGAATCAATGGAAATTTTGAGTAATTTCATTGAATGTTCGATTTGTAAAGACAGTATTAAAGATGAATTAGAATATTTATATATTGATCATTTGCTTCATGCAGCATCCTTACGATTTTTTGAATTTGAGAATACTGAGATACAATTAGATAAAATTGTTGAAATTATGAAATTGAAGTATCCATCATGGAAAAAAAATAAATATTTTAAGCAGAAAGATTGGAAGTATAAATTAGTGTGTCACCTTTTATATAGGAAAAAAAGAAAGCTATTACGTTATATTTTAAAATGATGGGAGAAAATATGAAAAAAAATATTTTATTTGTTGTAGATGAAAGAGAAATGGGCGGTGTTTCCGTTGTTTTGAATGATCTTGTTCATAAACTTGATTCCAATAAATATAGTATTGATATCTTAGTCTTGCATAATAAAGGAAATATGTTGAATGATCTTCCTGATCATGTCAATATGTTTTATGGAACGTCTTATTTTGAAGCAATCGATTATACAATCAAAGAAGTTCTCAAAATGAAGAATCTTTCTTTATTGATGAAAAAAATACATGTTGTTTTTGACTTAAAAACAGGATTTATTAAAAAAAGCATTCAAAGAGAAAGAAAAAAAATAATTCATAAAGATTATGATTGTGAAATTGCATTTAAGGATGGTTTTACCGCATTATTTGTAGGTTACGGCAATTGTGTGAATAAAATACATTGGCTGCACTGTTCTTATAAGACATTTAATCCAAATGCAAAGTACGAAGACTTATTTAAAAAAGTATTACCTCTTTTTAATCATATAATAGGTGTTAGTGACAATGTGGTTAAAGAATTTAATGAAATCTATCATTTAGAGAATATAACAGAAACAATTCCTGTTGTTATTGATGTTGAACGTATAAAAAGGCTTTCACAAAAACCATCTATTTTTAACATAAATGAGAATATGTTGAATATTGTTGTAATTGGACGCTGTCATCCTGTCAAGGGATATGATAGACTTTTTGATGTAATCAAACGTTTAAAAAAGGATAACATATTAAGTAATGTACACTTTACTGTTTTTGGTGATGGTCCTTTATTTGAACATTTAAAAAGCCGTCTGATTAATGAAAGTCTGGATGATGTGATTTCTATGAAAGGAGCTGTACTGAATCCTTATGCAGAGTTAAAAAACTATTCTTTACTTCTTCTGCCTTCTTATTCAGAAGCTTTTGGAACCGTGATTAGTGAAGCTTTTATATTGGACATTCCAGTTTTAGCAACAGAAACAAGTGCGTCACTCATGTCTGTCAAAAAAGGTATTAATGGCGAAATCTGTGAAAATAGTGATGAAGAACTCTATCGATCATTAAAAAATCTGATTCAACATCCGGATGTGATCGATCGATGGAAGAATAATTTAAAAGATTTCAATTATGATAATTTTAAATTATTAAAAAGAATAGAAGCTGTTTTAGATGAGGGGGAAACTATATGATCAAGGTGAGTGTCATCGTCCCTGTATACAATGTAGAAAAATATTTGCGTAAATGTCTGGATTCTTTAGTTAATCAAACGTTGAAAGATATAGAAATAATCATTGTAAATGATGGATCTAAAGATCATTCAGATATCATTATTGAAGAATATAGTAATAAATATAGTCATATTACAGCATTCAAAAAAGAAAATGGTGGTCTTAGCAGTGCTCGAAATTTTGGTATTGAACATGCAACGGGTGAATATATCGCTTTTGTTGATTCAGATGATTGGGTTGAATCTGAAATGTACGAAAAGATGTATTTGAAGGCCAAAGAGCATGATTTTGATCTAATCATGTGTGACTTTAAAGAAATCCATGAAAATGAATCTAAAGTTTATACATGTCATTTAGATCACGATTTATTTACTAAGGAAGATATTCAAAAACATATGATTGATTACTATCCATCTGCATGGAATAAACTGTATAAACGAAGCTTATTCAAGAATCTTCAATTTAAAGAAGGTGTTTGGTTTGAGGATGTGGAGTTCGGTTATCGTCTGCTTCCATATGTTCATTCAATTGGCATTGTAAATAATCCTTTTTATAATTATTTGATTCGGAAAGGTTCAATTACTTCTACTGTAGATCCAAGGATTTATCATTATATTGATAATTGGAATGGTATCCTTGATTTTTATAAGTTTCATCATCTTTATGAACGATACGAAAATGAGCTTGAATACAGCTATGTACGTTATTTATATGCGACCTTTATCAAGGCTGCTGCGAAATATGATAGAAATGAATATGAATGTGCAGTTAAGAAAGCGATTGATCAAGTAAATCAACATTTTCCAAATTATAAAAAGAATAAGTATCTAAGTCAAAAAAGTTTAAAGAATTTGTATTTAAAACACTTTAATCATTTCTTTGCTAAGATAATATATATGAAAGAGCATGAACATGAATAAAATCTCATCATGCTTTTTTTTATTAATAACTTTATTTTAATGATTTTGAAAATGATATATGATATAATCTTTTCGTTACGTAATGTCTTGGAAATAAATGTAACATTTTAAAAACTAGAGGTGGATTATTTGAAAATTTCTGTAGCAATGTGTACATTTAATGGTGAAAAATACATAAAAAATCAGTTGTTAAGCATAGTTCACCAAAGTAGAACTGTAGATGAAATCATAATTTGTGATGATCGATCTACTGATAAAACTCTTGAGATTTGTGAAAAGTTATTAAAAAATTCTGGAATTGATTACAAGATTTATAAGAATGACCACTCATTGAACGTAGTAAGAAATTTTAAAAAGTGTTATTCGTTATGCTCTGGTGATCTTATTTTTAGCTGTGATCAGGATGACGTTTGGCAGTTTGATAAGGTAGAAAAAATAGAAAAGGCTTTTTTGGATAATTCCAATATTAATCTTGTAGCAACAAATGCTGAATTAATTGATTCGAATGATAACATAATGAACCTTTCGCTGAGAGAAGGGATTGGATTTGTCATGGATCAGCCTCAGGATGCTTTAGATTGGTTGCTAAATAGGTATTGTATTACAGGTGCTACGATGGCTATGAGGAAAGAATTTGCTAACGAGTATTATTTTGTTAGCAAATACTGGCTTCACGATGGCTGGTTGGCTTTAGTGGCTTCTTTAAACGATAGCCTAATGTATATAGATGATAAACTAATTCGCTATAGACTTCATGGAAATAATCAATGTGGTATAGGTGATGTTGATGTGCTAGCACACGGCAGCGTTGATGGGTTAAGAAAAAGAAAAGCAAAAAAATTATTTCATACTGTGTTAACTTGTCCTTATTATTTTGAAGATTATGCTTTTCAAAAAAAAGAAATGTATCAGGAAGTTTTAGATGAAATTGAAAAAAATAAATGGTCTGTTGACAAAAAGAATTTAAATAAACTAAAAGAATGTATTGCATTTTGGAAAAAAAGGTCAATAATAAAAGAGTACTCTTTAAAACAGATGTTTCTGTTAACTAGGTCTTTTAAAAAGAGCAATGCTTATGAAAAGTATTGTGAAAGTAAATGGTTTTCAATTTATGATTATTATTTTTGGACTGTTTATAAATTGATTCCACGCAGAAAAAAAACTCAAAATATTTGATGAAAGGGGAAAAATATGGAAAATAGTCAGAATGCTATTGAGATCAGAAACCTTTATAAGAGTTTTAAAATTGTTTATGATAAGCCGCAAACATTAAAAGAGCGACTAATTTCTTTAGGAAAAAAAGAAAAAGTAGAAAGAAGAATGATTTTAAAAGATATTTCTTTAGATATTCGTAAAGGTGAAACAGTTGCTTTAATCGGAACAAATGGAAGTGGTAAATCAACGCTTTTAAAGCTTATGACAAAAATACTATACCCAAATAAGGGTCATTTAGAAACAAAAGGAAAATTAACCTCTCTTTTGGAATTGGGTGCCGGTTTTCATCCTGATTTTACAGGAAGAGAGAATATATACTTTAATGCTTCTATTTTTGGATTAACAAGAAATGAGATTGAAGATCGTATAGAAGAAATCATCAATTTTTCAGAACTAAGAGATTTTATTGATAATCCAGTAAGAACTTATTCGTCGGGAATGTACATGCGGTTAGCATTTTCTATTGCTATTAATGTTGATGCTGAAATATTACTGATTGATGAAATTTTAGGTGTTGGCGATCAATATTTTCAAGATAAATGCTTTAAAAAACTTGAAGAACTTCGCGATGGTGACAAAACAGTTGTTATAGTTTCTCATAACCTGGATACATTAAAACAATTATGCAGCCGTGCTATCTGGATTTATAAGGGCAGAGTGGAATTGGATGGCGATCCAGAGTATGTGATTGACAAGTATTTGAAACAAGTGGTTTTAGATCATAAAGAGAGCAGCAAAAATGTTGTTGTTGAAAAAAAGGACAAGTATATAGGCAGAGTTGTGATCGACAGCCCACAAGAAAATGGAATTTACCAAACACAATCTGGTATGCTTAGTATTCAAGGATGGGAATTAAGCGATACTTTGTATTCTAATGTTAAAGTATATATTGATACTGAAGAAATAGAAAATATTAAACGAAGTGAAAGACCTGATTTGATGATTATATATGAAAATCAATTTGGTGGTTATGCAACAAATCCATTGGCCGGATTTCATGCAGAATATGATTTAGGTAAATTAACTAAAGGTACACATCGACTTTCTGTGAAAGTTTATGATGAAAATGAGAATTTAATTTGCATGGAAGAAGCAAAATTTATGGTTGCATAAATATAGAGGTATTTTATGAAATTAATTAAAGAATTGTACGAATATCGAGAACTTCTAAAATCAAATGTAAAAAAAGAAATCCGTGGTAAATATAAAGGATCTTTTTTGGGTGTTCTTTGGTCATTTATTAACCCATTATTGATGGTCTTAGTTTATGCAATAGTTTTCCCTTACTTAATGAGATCTACTATTGACAATTATCTAGTTTATTTGATAACCGGTGTTATTCCATGGACTTTTTTTACAACTGTTATGGGTCAGGGGATGGCCTCTGTTAGAAATAATGCAGGAATTATAAAGAAGGTCTATTTTCCAAGAGAAATTCTTCCATTGTCAGTATGTGTTGCAGGATTGATCAATTTTCTAATTTCTTGTGTTATTATTCTTGTTTTTTGTTTGATTTTTAATGTGGGTTTTTCATGGCATTTAATTTTATTGCCGGTTATTGCCTTTTTAGAATTTTTAATTTGTTTAGGTGCTACATTGTTATTTAGTGCTGTGAATGTTTACATCAAAGATATGGAATATATTGTAAATTTCGTTATAAATATGCTTTTTTATGGGACACCTATTTTATATAGCATAACTGATTTTAATACTACTTCTGTTCCTCATTTTCTTTTGACTTTGGTGAATATCAATCCATTTACTCATGTGATGACTATTTATAGAGATATTTTTCTATATCATCGAATTACAGGAATTGGCAGTTGGCTTTATATTGTATTTATTGCTATTTTAGTTGTTGCTATTGGACTCTTTGCATTCAAAAAACTAGAAAAAGGATTTGCTGAGGAGGTTTAAAATGATAAAACATTCATCAAAAGAAATCCAAATACTTAAAGTAAGGCTTGTAGGATTGGCTAATCCGAAATTATGCTTTTTATATAAATCAAAAAAGAGTAGTCCAGATTTCTATTTGACGATTGATGGAAGTCGTTCTGATTACAATTTAATGAAGCTTATCAATGAAGATGAATATATGTTTGAGGTAATTTTTCCACGGAATACGAAAAAAATCGAACTATACGTTAATGAAGATGGAAAAACTAAAAACTTATTAAGGCTAAATAATCATTTTATATTGCGTCTTTTTTCTAAATTAGAGGAGTTACCGCATAAGATTTATTTACATGCTAAACATTTTTTTACTGTCTTGTTTCAATTTATCGTTTTGATATGGAAACAGCATCATTTTCTTGTACCTGTTAAACTTTGGAGAAAATATTTTTATGATTTTAGAATTACATTAAGGTCAGCTGGCAATAGCTTGTTCTATAATCCATTTGTGCAATCTGATTATTTGAGTTGGTTATCTAAGCAAAAATCAGAAAAAGATTTGGAACCATTAAGTTATCGTCCTTTAATATCAATATTGATTCCTGTATATAATGTTGGGGAAAAAATACTTTCAGAATGTTTGGATTCTATATTAAATCAAAGTTATTCAAATTTTGAAATATGTTTAGCTGATGATTGTTCGACAAAAAAAGAAACTCTTAATACCTTAAAACGGTATGAAAAAAAAGATTCACGAGTTAAAGTAGTATATCGTAAGACGAATGGTCATATTTCCGCTGCCACAAATAGCGCATTGAATATTGCTAAAGGTGAGTTTATTGCATTAGTAGACAATGATGATGTGTTAGATAAAAATGCACTTTATGAAAATATACTAGCATTAAATAAAGATAAGCATATCGACTTTATTTACAGTGATGAAGATAAACTTGATTTTAATGGCAGAAGATGTGATCCTCATTTTAAACCAGATTATTCACCGGATACTTTATTAAGTTTAAATTATATTTGCCATTTCTCTGTAATAAGAAAGAAGTTAGTTGAAGAAGTAGGTGGGTTTGAATTGGGTATGGAAGGTGCTCAAGATTATGATTTGTTTTTAAAAATAGTTGAAAAAACAAATCGCATTCATCATATTCCTAAAATTCTTTATCATTGGAGAATGATAGAGGGTTCTACATCAGCAAGTATGGATAATAAAGATTATGCATCTGATAAAGGAAAGCTGGCTATTGAAAATGCTTTAATTAGAAGAAATATAAAAGGGCATGTTGAAATTGATAGTAAGAGTCTTTATTATCGTGTAGTTTATGAATATGAAGAACCACTGGTATCTATTATTATTCCAACAAAAGATCACGCTGATATTACTGAAAGATGTCTTCAATCTATTTATGAAAAAACTACATATAAGAATTTTGAAATTCTCTTAGTTAACAATAGAAGCATTGAACAAGAAACTTATGAATTATTTGATAAATATACAAAAATGTACAGTAATTTTAAAGTGATTGATGCAGATATGGAATTTAATTATTCTAAAATAAATAATTTGGCCGTTAATCAATCAAAAGGTGATGTTATTGTATTATTAAATAATGATACAGAGGTAATAACTTCTGATTGGTTAAAAATTATGGTTGGCTACGCTCTTCAGCCTCATGTTGGAGCAGTAGGTGCAAAACTTTTATATCCGGATATGACTGTTCAACATGCAGGTATTATCCTTGGTTTAGGTGGAGTAGCATCCCATGCATATATAGGAAGTAGTAGGGATGATGTGGGAGCATATGGCAGATTAAGGGTACCATATAATTATTCTGGTGTTACTGCAGCCTGTCTTGTAATCAGAAAATCAGTGTTTAACGAAGTTGGTCAGCTTGAAAAGGATCTTAGTGTAGCATATAATGATGTAGATTTAAATTTGAAGTTACTTGAGGCAGGTTATTTGAATGTTTTAGTTCCACAGGTTGAATTATTACATTATGAATCAAAATCAAGAGGATCAGATACTACTAGTGAAAAGTATAAAAGATTTCTTTTGGAACAAGAATATATGTATAGCAAATGGAAATCCAAAGTGAAAAGTGATCGCTTTTACAACGCAAATTTCAGCTACAAAGGTTGGTTTGTTTTGGACAAAGATTAGATTAGGGGTGAGATGAATGTCTGCTAAAATATTGTTAATAATTCCTGCTTACAACGAGCAAGAATGTATCTTAAAAACGTATGATTCAATAATAACTTATTGTGCTGAATACAATATGGACTATGATGTGATAGTTATTAATGATTGCTCAAAAGATTCAACTTCAGCTATTTTAGATATAAATAATATTCCTCACATTGATTTAATACATAACCTCGGTATTGGCGGGGCAGTTCAAACAGGATATAAATATGCTAAAGAGAATAATTATGATATAGCTGTACAATTTGATGGTGATGGACAACATGATATTCGTTATGTTCAAGATATTATTAAACCAATTTTAGAAAACGAAGCAGAATTTGTGATTGGATCACGTTTTGTTGACAATAAAAATGATAATTTCAGATCATCTAAAGCGAGAAGGATTGGAATTCATATCATATCTTTTTTTATAAAATTAGTCACAGGGGAAAAGATATTTGATACTACCTCAGGTTTTCGGGCTGTGAATAAGGATATTATTGAACAGTTTTCTAAATCTTATCCTATTGAATATCCAGAGCCAATTACCACTACTGAATTATTGAAAAAAAAGTATAAGTTCAGTGAAGTGCCGGTTAAAATGCATGAAAGAATAGGTGGAACCAGTTCAATTAAGGCATGGAAATCAATATACTATATGATAAATGTCATATTAACAATTCTAATTATTAAGATAAGGAGGTATCCAAGTGTCCACTAATTTAAGAATAATGATGTTAATTGTAGCAATATTACTATTTATATCTGTTTTCATAGCATTAAAAAAAGGGAGAATGCCTTTAAAATATTCGCTTGTATGGCTTATTCCTGATATAATACTATTGCTTATTTCATGTGCACCCTTATCTTTATGGAAATTTACAGAGTTGATAGGATTCCAGACTGTGTCTAATTTAGTTGTTGGGATTTTTATCCTTATGTTATTTTTCATAACTATATCATTAACCATTATTGTGTCAGGACAAAATACAAAAATTACATTATTGATACAAGAAATTTCATTATTGAAAGAAAAAGTAAGGGAAAAAAATAATAACAATTAAAAGAAAGGGAATTCTTATGAAGATAATGTCAAAAAAATATCTTAAAATTCTATTAAGTATAGTTTTAGTGTTATTCTTTTCATTTGTTTTTGAAAAAGGCTATTTTTTTCTATTTAGAAATGCTAATATTTCAACAGATTTTTCATTTGATAGATTATTTATTTTTATGATTTTATCTGTTTTTATAGTATTACACATATTTTGTCCTATAAATAAAATATGGGATTTTATTTATAGGAAAAGATATTATATTGGTATTTTAATGTTTGTTTTTATCGTTGCAAATGGTTATCATGGGTCATCTGTATATAAATATAACTATGTGATACAACCAAATTATTCGATAGATTCAAATGCTCCTTTCTTTAGTTATTATAAAGAAATTCGAAGTGATGAATTTTTAGTTGATACACCGGGTATTCTTTCTCAAATCATTTATAATCAAGATTTAGATGCAATAAATGATGCTATAATGGCAAGAGAAGATACAACGGTTTATATGTTTCCTCAATTGCCTACTAAAACAATTTCTGTGATATCAAACCCAAAGTTAATTGGATTTTTATTTCTTCCAATGGAACAAGCTTTCTCATTTTATTGGTATATTTTATTTTTTATTTGTTTTTTTGCAACTTTTGAAGTAAGCATGCTTATAACAAAGGGGAAAAAAATATTTTCTGCGTTAGGGGCTTGTCTGTTAACATTTTCACCTGCCTTTTTATGGTGGAATCAGTTAAGTATATTTGCATCTGGATTTTCGGCAATTTTATTTCTTCATTTATTTTTTGAATCTAAAAATAAGTGGAAAAAATTATTTTATTCTATACTTACAGGATATGCGGGATCGGTATATGTAATGACACTCTATCCTGCTTGGTTAATTCCATTTGGATGGATGTTTTTTGGACTAGTTATTTGGCAACTTATTGAATATAAAAATCAACTGAAATGGAATGATTTAATATATTTAATTCCTGTTATAGGAACTATGGCTATTATCTTATTACCTGGTTTTATTGGTTCCGAAACAACTATTAAATTAATGGGTGAAACAGTATATCCAGGATCACGCGTGATGACTGGTGGTTATGGATGGAATCTGTTGTTTAATTATTTGATTGCTCCTTTTTATACAATTTTTAAGAATATAGGAAATGCATGTGAGGCATCTCAATTTATTGGCTTATATCCTATACCTATATTTATTGGTGTCTGGGAAATCTATATAAATAAAAAAGTAAAGAGGACTGATTTTCTTTTAAATATTTTGGTCATACTTGCAATTTTGTTATCAATATGGAATTATATAGATATATCTATATTTTCAAAAATATCATTATTAACAATTTCAACTCCTGATAGATCTCAGCTAGTTGTAAATGTGATTTGTATATTAATTATTTTACGTCTTATTGGATGCTATGAAAAAAATAAAAATATTAATTTATCTATTAAGTATATAATAACAGGAATAGTATCTATTATATTACCCGTTATTGGATTATTTATAGTAGATAATACTTATCCAGATTATGTAGACATGCGTATTGCCATTTGTTCATTGGTGCTTTACATACCATTGTTCTTTTTGTTAATTATAAATTCTAAAAAAACAAATAAAGTATTCTCATTAATATTGATATCCATTTCTATATTTAATCTTGCAACTGTACAGCCTATATCTAAAGGTTTGAGCGTAATGTATGAAAAGCCAATTGCAAAAGAGGTAAGAAAAATTGCTGAATCTGATAAAGAGGCAAAATGGGTTGTTGTAAATTCTGGAAATACTTCTATTTTTCCGCAAAATTATATTTTAGCAAACGGAGTTAGAGTTATCAATTCTACTAATTATTATCCTAATTTTGAATTATGGGAAAAATTTGATCCAGATAGAAGTGATGATTTTGTTTATAATCGTTATGCGCATGTAGCTATTGATTTAACTTCTGAAGATACACATTTTGAACTGTTACAAGTGGATTTGTTTAAAGCATTTATAAATATAAATGAAATAGATAAATTAGAAGCTACTTATTTTGTTTCATCTGATAATTTAACTCTTTATTCTAACGATAAATATGAATTTAAAAAACTTTATTTTGAAGATAATCTCGGTATATATAAATTAGAAATTAATAAGTCTGGAGCTGAATAAGATGAAATATATAAACGATTTGAATTTTAGAAAAAATTTTCTATGGAATGTTGTAGGAACTTCTTTGAATGCATTCAATTCTTTATTTTTTATGATTATTGTAACTAGAATTAATGGATTGAACGATTCTGGCATTTTTACATTAGCATTTTCGTTAGCCTGTTTATTATGTATAATTGGCGGATATGAAGGTAGAGTATTTCAAGTAACAGACATAAAAAAAGAATTTAATGATAAAGAATATATCATTCATAGATTTCTTACGACCATTTTAATGATGATAATAGCATTTTTATATACTCGTCTTCAGAATTATAATTTTGAAAAAACATTAATAACATTGTTATTGTGTCTTATGAAAGGGTTAGAAGTTATTGCTGATGTGTTTTATGGTATATTACAGAAAAATAATTATTTGTACAAAGTTGGAATTTCTTTAACGATAAAATCCATTTTTTCAGTTATATGTTTTTTTGTAATCGATAAAACTACGAATAGTCTTATACTCTCTTGTTTAACATTAGTAATTGTATGGCTAATAATCTTAATTGTATATGATATTGTAAATTCAGTAATTTTGATTGATAAAAAAGAAAAAATTAATAAAAAAAATATATTATTACTTTTTAAATCTGGATTTTTTGCTTTTTCGATATTGTTTTTATCAATGTATTTAATTAATGCACCTAAATATGCCTTGGATGGCCGTGTTACAGAGGAACTTCAAGCTGTATTTGGAATAATATTGATGCCTGCTACTGTTATCAGCTTATGTGCACAATATTTGTTACAACCTTTTTTAGCAAAAATGTCTGATAGTTATAAAAAAGGAAATCGAAGTATGTTTAAAAAAGTTGTAAATTTGATTTTGATCATTATTATTTTGATTGGTGTATTTGCTTTTGGAGCCTGTTGGGTTATAGGAATTCCAATTTTAAATATTATATACAATGTAAAACTTGACGGATATAGAATACATCTTTTGATTATTATCATTGGTGCAGTTCTTTATTCACTGGGAACACTATATTCGACAGCCCTCACTACGATTAGAAAAACATTTATACAATTCATTATTTATGTTTCATCTTCTATATTTGGTTTGATCATATCAATTATCTTGATAGAAAAATATGCTTTATTAGGTGCTGCATTGGCTTATTTCTCTATTATGGTATTTCAATTTATTTTGTATATATTGTATTATCATTTGGTGATTAATAAAGTTGCTTTTTTGAAATGTGAGGAAACTATATGAAAGTTAGTATTATCATACCTGTTTATAATAGTGAACAATATCTTGCACGATGCATTGAAAGCATTCTTTGCCAATCCTATCAAAATTTTGAAATAATACTAATAAATGACGGTTCAACAGATCATTCTGAGGATATTATTAAAAGCTATATAACCCGTTTTCCTGAAAAATTCAAATACGAATTTCAGAAAAATTCTGGTGCTCCTGTGGCTAGAAATAAAGGAATTGATATAGCACATGGAGATTATATAACTTTTGTTGATAGTGATGATTATCTAGATGCCGATTTTCTTATATCATTGATCAAATATAACGAAGATAAAGATGTTATCATAAGTGGATATAAAAAAACGGATGGAGAAAAAATACTTTATGTAAAAAAACCTAAAATAAATTACTGGTCTTTATTTAAATATACTACAAATTGGGCAAATTTATATAAAACATCTTTTATAAAGGAAAACAATATTCGTTTTGAAAGATTTAGAATTGGAGAAGACGTTGATTTTACTTTCAACTGTATTATACACTTGAATAGTTACGCAATTATTTCTTATGCTGGTTATAATTATTTTACTAATTCTTCTTCTGTAACTAATACAATAAATAAAGTTAAAAAGATTAATTCACTTACTGATGTTTTATATTGCATGAATAAAAGAGCAATAGAAAGTAACTATAAAGATAAAAAAAGAATTTATTATTATTTTGTAAAAACAAGTATATTTAATATTTTCATTCAAAGAAAAGCACTATGCGTTGTACAATTAAAAAACTTGTTTGAGAATGAGTATACATTAATAAAAAGTCTTGAATGTTTAAAAGAATATAAAACTGTATTTGTGTGGGAAAAAAATGAAGAATTATATATTAATTTAGTTTTAAATATATTTATTTTATGTTATAAATTGAAAATTTTAAAATTACTTTTGATTTGTTTAAAAAAGGTATAGTATGAACGCATATTCAACAGGAAAGTTTGCGAAATTAGCGAATGTGACTGAAAGAACGATTCGCTACTATGACAAAATAGGGTTGTTGAAACCCTCTTTTGTCATGGAAAATGGGTACCGTTATTATACAGATGAAGATCTTTTAAAGCTGCAAAGAATCATTTCATTAAAAAACCTTGGTTTTTCTTTAGAAGAAATTTATCCGATGACCTTAAAAAATGATAAAAAAAGCTTGGAAGATTCTTTGGAATTACAGATCGAACTTGTGAATAAGAAAATTCATTCATTAGAAAACCTTAAAGAAACACTGAAAAATACATCCAGGTTAGTAAAAGAGGATCATGTGGAATGGGATAAGATCATTACGCTCTTACAACTGTCTAAATATGATGAAGAAATCATTGAACAATACCGGACCAGTAAAAATTTAAATGTTCGCATACATCTTCATGATCGATATTCGCATAATAAAACAGGCTGGTTTCATTGGCTGTATTCACAAATCGATTTTTCACATGCCAATCGTATCTTAGAAATTGGCTGTGGTGATGGAAAACTATGGGAAAATAATACATTGGATCTACGAAATCGAGAAGTTTTCTTAAGTGATGCTTCTTATGGAATGATTGAAGAAGTAAAGAAAAAATTAGGAGATGATTTTAGTTTCATGGTTTTTGACTGTGAACAGATTCCTTTTAAAAAGGATTATTTTGATATCGTAATTGCAAATCATGTCTTATTTTATTTAAAAGATTTAGATCTTGGATTGAAAGAGATTGAACGTGTTTTAGTGAAAGATGGTTTTTTATATTGCAGTACTTATGGAAAAGACCACATGAAAGAGATTACGGAATTAGTGAAGGAATTTGATCCAAGAATCGTTTTATCCAGAAATTGTTTATATGACCAGTTTGGTATCGAAAATGGGGAAAAGATCTTAAGTTCTTATTTTGAAGATGTTCATTTGGTCATGTATGATGATTATCTGGAAGTGGATGATTCAGAACCTTTGATGGATTATATCATGAGCTGTCATGGCAATCAGAATGAAATCTTAAAAAATCAGCTGCATCGATTTAAATTATTTTTAGATGAAAAAATTATGAAACAGGGAAGTATCAGGATTACCAAGCAAGCAGGTTTATTTATTTGTAAGAAATAACTTGACATTGACGTTACGTCATGGTTTATATTAGAAGAGTAACAGGAGGAATTCTCATGAAAGGAATTATTTTGGCTGGCGGCAGCGGGACACGTTTATATCCGCTGACAAAGGTAACAAGCAAGCAGTTACTGCCTATTTACGACAAACCGATGATTTATTATCCGATGAGCATTCTGATGAGTGCCGGTATTCGGGAAATCTTGATCATTTCTACACCGGATGATACGCCTCGTTTTCAAGAGCTTTTGGGCGATGGACATCAGTTTGGTATTTCTTTAAGCTATAAGGTACAGCCATCACCGGATGGATTGGCACAGGCCTTTATTTTAGGTGAAGAGTTTATTGGTGATGATCACGTTGCGATGATCTTAGGTGACAACATCTTCCACGGCCATGGACTTACGAAACGTTTGAGGGCTGCGGCAGCAAAAGAAAGCGGCGCCACTGTCTTTGGTTATTATGTAGAGGATCCGGAAAGATTTGGAGTCGTAGAATTTGATGATGAAGGGAAGGCTGTTTCACTAGAAGAAAAACCTGCACATCCAAAATCAAATTATGCTGTTACAGGTCTTTATTTCTATGATAATAAAGTGGTGGAGTATGCGAAAAATTTAAAGCCAAGTGCTCGTGGTGAGTTAGAGATCACGGACTTGAATCGTATCTATCTTGAAGACAATGCATTATCCGTGACTCTTCTGGGAGATGGTTTTACATGGCTGGATACGGGTACGCATGAATCTTTGGTCGATGCGACTAATTTTGTGAAAACCATTGAAGAACATCAGCATCGCAAGATTGCCTGTTTAGAAGAAATTGCTTTTAATAATGGCTGGATCGGTCTTGATCAGCTTGAAAAGACTTATGAGATCTATAAAAAGAACCAGTATGGTACGTATTTAAAGAAGATCATGGAACGTAAGTATATTGATAAAAGGAGTTAGTATGAAAGTAACAGAAACAAAAATCAAAGGTGTATTGATTATTGACCCGGATGTACATGGGGATCACCGCGGCTATTTCATGGAAACCTATTCTAAGAAAAAATATCAGGAATTAGGGATTGATGTTGAGTTTGTGCAGGACAATATGTCTTTCTCAGCTCAAAAAGGTACGCTGAGAGGCTTGCATTGGCAGAATGCACCCATGGCTCAGTCAAAGCTGGTTAGCTGCACGAGAGGAGCCGTTATAGATGTGGCAGTGGATATCCGTAAGGGCAGCCCTACTTATGGTGAGTGGGTAAGCGTTGAACTAAGCGAGGAAAATAAACGTCAGTTCTTTATTCCACAGGGATTTGCTCATGGCTTCTTAACATTGACAGATAACGTGGAATTTAGATATAAGGTAGATAACTTTTATTCTAAGGAACATGACCGTGGCATTCGCTATGATGATCCGACGGCCAATGTGGACTGGGGAAGTCTTTTAAATGGTATCGAACCTGTATTATCTGAAAAAGATAAGAATGGTCCTACTTTAGATAAAGCAGATTGTAATTTTATTTATGAAGGAGAAAATAAGTAATGAAAATATTAGTAACCGGTGGTGCAGGATTTATCGGAGGTAACTTCGTTCACTATATGGTGAATAAATACCCTGAAGATATGATCGTGAATTTAGACAAACTGACTTACGCAGGTAACTTGGAAACCTGCAAACCTGTTGAGGACAAGCCAAACTATAAATTTTATAAGGGAGATATTGCAGATCGAGCTTTTATCTTTGATTTATTTGAAAAAGAAAAGTTCGATGTCGTTGTCAATTTTGCGGCTGAAAGCCATGTCGATCGCAGCATTGAAGATCCTGAAGTATTTGTTCGTACTAATGTTGTCGGTACAACCACGTTATTAGACGCTTGTGTTAAATACGGTATCAAGCGTTATCATCAGGTATCTACCGATGAGGTATATGGAGATCTGCCGTTAGACCGACCGGATCTGTTCTTTACGGAAACAACGCCATTGCATACTTCAAGTCCTTATTCAAGCGCTAAAGCAAGTGCTGATTTATTCGTATTGGCCTATCATAGAACCTATGGCTTACCGGTAACGATCAGTCGCTGTTCCAATAACTATGGCCCTTATCATTTCCCTGAAAAATTGATTCCGTTAATGATTTCAAGAGCTTTGGCGGATGAATCATTACCGGTTTATGGAACAGGAGAAAATGTACGTGACTGGCTGCATGTGTATGACCACTGTGTAGCCATCGATCTGATCATCCGTAAAGGTCGTGAAGGGGAAGTTTATAACGTTGGCGGACATAATGAAAGAACAAATCTTGAAGTTGTAAAGACGATCTTAAAGGCTTTAAATAAACCGGAATCACTGATTAAGTTTGTAGAAGATCGCAAAGGACATGACCTTCGTTATGCTATCGATCCAACAAAGCTTGAAACAGAGCTCGGATGGAAACCTAAATATAACTTTGATACAGGTATCCAGCAGACGATTCAGTGGTACTTGGACAACAAAGAATGGTGGCAGAATATCCTAAGTGGTGAATACCAGCATTATTTTGAAAAGATGTATAAGGATAAAGGAAGAGTTTAAAAGCAACGTAAGTTGCTTTTATATAAGAAAGAAAGGAGAAAATATGAAGCTTTTAGTTACTGGATATAATGGTCAACTAGGCTATGATGTAGTAAATGAAGCTCATTTGCGAGGAATAGAAGCAGATGGGGTAGATATTCAGGAAATGGATATTACCGATCAAAATCAAGTAAATCAGGTCATTAAATCAGGAAATTATGATGCTGTTATTCATTGTGCTGCCTGGACAGCTGTTGATAAAGCTGAAGAGATGCCGGAGGCATGTTATAAGGTAAATGTAGAGGGAACCCAAAATATTGTGAATGTTTGTAAAGAGTTAAATATCCCTATCATGTATTTTTCAACAGATTATGTTTTCAGCGGTGAGGGAAGTGAACCATGGAATGAATATGATAAGAGAACACCATTAAATGTATATGGTCAAACGAAATATGAAGGAGAGTTAGCTGTTGAATCATATGCAAAACATTTTATAATTCGAATTGCATGGGTTTTTGGAAAAAACGGACATAATTTTATCAAAACTATGTTACGCTTAGGTAAAGAAAAAGGTGCAGTAAGCGTGGTTAATGATCAAATTGGATCACCTACTTATACCTATGATTTGGCAAAACTGGTCATAGATATGATTCAAACTGATAAATACGGGACTTATCATGCAACAAATGAAGGGTTATGCAGCTGGTATGAATTTGCCTGTGAGATATTTAAACAGGCAAATATGCAGGTTGATGTTACGCCTGTAGATTCTGATGCTTTTCCAGCTAAAGCAAAGCGTCCAAAAAATTCACGTATGAATAAAAATGAGCTAGATAAAAACGGATTTCATAGACTTCCTACCTGGCAGGATGCATTGGGAAGATATTTAAAGGAAATGGAGAATTTATCATGACTTTTACATCAAATGATCATGCTTTTGTAATTTGTGCCTATAAGGAAAATCCTCATATCGAAGAAACTATTCATTCATTAAAAAATCAGACAGTTAAAAGTAATATATATTTATCAACTTCTACACCTAATGATTATTTAAAAAAAATATGTGAAAAATATGAAATACAAATGTTAATTAATCCATATCCTAAAAATGCTGGAACTGATTGGAATTATGGATATGACAATGTGCCTGAAAAACTTGTTACAATTGCTCATCAAGACGATTTATACGAGCCAACATTTTTAGAAGAAACTCTAAAATGTATAAAAGATGAATCTGATTTCATAATTTGTTTTACGGATTACAATGAACTTAAACTAGGAAAAATTGAAAAATCAAATTTTTTATTAAAAATAAAGCGTATTATGAATTGGCCGTTATCAAAAAAATGTATGCAAAAAAATAAGTTTATCCGTAGAAGGTCCTTATCAATTGGCTGTGCTATATGTTGCCCGACAGTAACTTTCAATAAAAAGAAAGCCGGGTCCTCTGTATTTGATACTGTATATATAAATAGTTGTGATTATAAAGCTTGGTGTGATCTAGCTGAACTTGATGGTAAATTTATTTACATAAATAAACCATTACTGATTCATCGAATATATTCGGAATCGGCGACATCTAAAAATTTAGGTAATAATATCAGGCAAAAAGAAGATTTAGAAATATTTAGTAGATACTGGCCTAAATCAATTGCAAGATTTATTAATAAAGTTTATGCTTTAAGTGAAAAAAGCAACAAAATATAGGAGAATATATTATGAAAATTGTAGTGACTGGTGCTTCGGGATACATTGGAAAACATGTTGTAAAAAAGCTTTTAGATAAAGGTCATGTTGTTATTGCTGTAGATTTAACATATAAGGATATTGATGAAAGAGCTATTTTAGCAGATATAGATATTTTCAGCGAAGATAAAGATATATATGCACAATTGGGATATCCAGATCTTTGCCTTCATTTAGCATGGAAAGATGGTTTTGCACATAATTCTGATGCTCATATTGAAAATTTATCTGCTCATTACATATTCATTAAAAATCTGTTAGAGGGAGGATTAAAAAAGATTGCGATAATGGGGTCAATGCACGAAATTGGTTATTATGAAGGTGCTGTTGATGAAAATACTCCAACTAATCCATTATCTTTATATGGAATAGCCAAAAATGCACTTCGACAAGCAGTACAGATTCTTTGTGAAAAATATAATGCTGTTTATTATTGGTTAAGAGCCTTTTATATAATAGGTGACGACGTAAATAATAACTCTATTTTTTCGAAAATATGTAAAATGGAAGCTGATGGCATGAAAACATTTCCTTTTGTTTCGGGAAAAAATAAATATGATTTCTTGGATATTGAAGAATTGGCTGATCAAATTTGTTCCGCAATCACTCAACAGAAAATTACTGGAATAATCAATTGTTGTTCAGGAAATCCAGTTTCTTTATCAGATAAAGTTAATGATTTCATTAAAAAGCATAACTTTTCAATAAAACCTGATTTTGGTAAATATCCTGAAAGACCATATGACTCTCCAGCAATTTGGGGTAATAATGAAAAGATTCAAGAAATTATGAAGGAAAGCAAATAAAATGTATACTTTAAATGAAAGTTTAAAAAATAAAAAAAGTCAAAATTTAAATTTCATCAAATTTTTAGCTGCTTTAGCTGTAATTGTATCTCATGCATATCCAATTTCTCTAGGTAAAGAATTTGGAGATGTTTTAATTTCATTTTCAAAAGGTCATTTGGGTATAGGCGGGGTTGCAGTAGGTGTTTTCTTTTTTAGTAGTGGACTTTTGGTTTCAAAAAGTATAGAAAAATCAATAAATCTAAAACAATTTTTGAAGAAACGATGTTTAAAGATATTTCCTCCTTTGATTTTTACTGTTATTATGACTGTTTTTCTTTTAGGACCTTTTTTTACTAATATGAGTATTATTGATTATATTACTGACTTAGCTACTTATAAGTATTTGCTTAATGCAATCTTAATTCCAATTCATAGCTTACCTGGTGTCTTTGAGAATAATATATATGGAAATGTTATCAACGGTGCTTTGTGGACATTGCCAATAGAATTTATATGCTATATTGCATTAATGATTTGTTATAAATTGAAGTTATTAAATAAAAATATACTATATACATTTCCAATTTCATTAATTTTTTTCTATCTTTTTTATTATTCAAATATACAATTATTTTCTTCTTTATCTATATATACCTTGCCTATTTTTATATATTATATGGGTATGTTATACTATGTCTTTAAAGATAAAATTATTTTAAATAATGGATTAGCTGCCTTTTTGGTTGTTATATGGGTTGGATTAGTTTATTTTGGATTTGCTGAAATAGCTATGTTTATAATATTTCCATATATTAT
>NZ_JBVAYM010000014.1:0-69663 GCF_055420025.1 Traorella sp. mt218 | reverse complement strand
AAAGGAATTTTTCATTAACAAACCGACATACCGCCGTCTACGGAAATCACTGCTCCGTTGATCCATGTTGCTTCGTCACTGCATAAGAATGCACAGATATTGGCAATTTCTTCAGGCTGTCCAAAACTCTTGACCGGCATTGCCTTGATTAAATTTGAAAGGCTTTCCTGGGCTTCATGATATTTTTGACCGCCAAGGGTAAGATTAGTCGCACATCCTCCCGGATGAACGATGTTACAACGGATATTGTTTTTCGCAAAACTAAAAGCAATACTTTTTGTCAAGCCTTCTAATCCTGCTTTGGCAGCTGTGTAGCTAGGTCCATGATTACCTCTTAATGCTGCATAGGAACCGATGTTGACGATGCTTCCGCCACCATTTTCAATCATGAGAGGCATGGCTTCCCGAAGGATTCTGAAAGGAGCCTTTAAGTCAATGTTCATGACCGTATCCCATCTTTCATCATCAGTTTCTAATAACGGATAGCTGAGATCATTGATGCCTGCAATGTTGCATACACCGTCCAAATGTCCATATGTTTCTTTAATAATATTTATCATATTCTTGATATTATCCAGATCTGTCACATCAGCAATCACAGGTGTTACATGTTCATGTCCACCCCAAACATTCAATACATCTTTATTGCGGTCAACCGCAACGATCAAAGCACCTTCAGCTTCAAATTTTGTGACGGTTGCTTTTCCCATGCCGCTAGCGGCACCTGTAATCAAAAAGACTTTGTTTTCAAGATGTTTATTCATTGTTTTACCTCCGTTCGCTCTTGATAAAATCATTATAAGATTTTAAAATGATCTTATCAATCATCAAAAAAACATCATATGTTGATTATTTGGAGGCATTATGAATCATAAAAAGAATAAACATTATCAACAAACCCATCAGCGAATCAAAGATACGCTTTTGAAACTCATTCATGAAAAGAAAAAAGTGAATATTGCACAGATTTGTCGTGATGTCGGGATCAATCGGACAACTTTCTATCAGCATTATGAAGATATCGTTGAACTATTTGAGGATGTTCAGTCTTCGATATTTAAACAATTAATCGAAACCTATGAGAACCAGCCTGTGAGGATTGAATTTATGTCATTTCGCTCTTATGAAATCTTTGCTGAGCATGTAAAGGAAAACAGGCATTTTTATAAACTTTATTTTGAAATGAATACGAACTTTCCTTTAAAAGACGGTCTAAAAGAAATGTGGGATACGATCATCTTACCTTATTTTCATGAGCGGGGTATTTATGATGGAGAGGTGATGTCATTACGTTTTGTCTGTTATCAGGCAGGCTTTACGATTACTTTAAAAAAATGGGTGGATCAGGATTGCCAACTTGAGATCCGAAAGGTCGCCCGGATTCTTTCAGAATGTTTAAAAATGTAAAAAAAGCAAATATTACTTTGCTTTTTGAGTTAATAAACGTTTGAAATAAATCACAAACATCGTAACGGTCGTACAGACAGCGATAAAATCAGCAACCGGTTCGGCCATAAATACTGCGTTTGCCTGATCAGTAAAGAGATTCGGTAAGATATAGATCAAAGGAATCAATAGGATAATTTTTCGTAAGACTGCCAGAAAAACGCTGGTCTTGGCATTGCCTAAAGCGATAAAGGTTTGCTGGCAGGCAATCTGTGCCCCAAACAGAAGGCTTGTTGCCATATAGATACGCAAGGCTTTCTGCGTATAAGCTGCAAGCTCAGGCTTATCGGTAAAAATGCTGACAAACAGCTGCGGCGTAAAGATGCTGAGTGCCCAAAGCGTCGTAGAATAGATCATGCAAACGGCCAAAAGATACATAAAGGCTTTTTTCACGCGATCTAAATTTCCGGCACCAAAATTATAAGATACGATTGGCTGGGAGCCCTGGGTCATGCCCTGAAGCGGCAGCATGGAGAACTGCATGACGCTGGAAAGGATCGTCATGGCACCAACAGCGATATCTCCTCCATACTTTAATAACGATGTGTTGAAGCAGACTGTGATGACGCTTTCTGTAAACTGCATGATAAAAGGTGATAGTCCTAAAGCGATACATGGAAGGAAAACAGCCGGACGTAATGTCAGATATTTTTTTCTCAGCTTCAAAGATGTTTTCTTTCCACATAAGAACAGAATGACCCATACACAGGAAACTGCCTGGGAAAGGATCGTAGCCAGTGCAGCCCCTTGAACACCCATATTTAACGGGAACATAAAAATAGGATCCAGGATGATGTTGAGGATGGCTCCGATCAAGATCGTTTTCATCGCTTCGGTAGAAAATCCCTGTGCGCTGATGAAAGCGTTGAGTCCTAATGTCAGCTGAACAAAGATCGTTCCGATCGCATAGATCTGAAGATATTCCCATCCATACTGTACCGTATTTTCACTCGCTCCAAAGAAGAGCAGCAGATCCCATCCGAAAATAAGAATCAAGGCTGTGGTGATGATGGCAATGACGATCAGCAGCACAAAGCTGTTGCCAAGGATATTCTCAGCTTCATCGTTTTTCTTGCGCCCCATCATGATGCTGGCTCTTGGAGCAGAACCCATGCTGACAAGTGCCGCAAAAGCACTCACTGCCATGATGATCGGCATGGTCACCCCTACTCCTGTTAAGGCAACATCGCCGATACCTTCAATATGACCGATATACATACGATCGACCATGTTGTATAGAACGTTGATGATCTGTGCGACAATGGCAGGCAAGGCAAGCTTGAATAAGAGCTTTCCTACGGAACCATGTCCCAAATCAGCAGATTGATTCATGATATTCACCTCGCAATGTATTTATTATATCAGAAAAATAATATGAATCAGAATATGATTTAAGAGAAAACGGACAAAAAAAGAAAATTGTTTAACTAAAACGCTTTCACATGATGTATAATAAAACTATCAGGAGGGAATCATATGATTTTAGAACAATATAATAGATGGCTGAACCATCCGAATATTGATCCTGCTTTAAAAGAAGAGCTTTTAAACATGGATGAAAAAACAAAAAATGATGCTTTTTATACCAATATTGAATTTGGAACAGCAGGTATGAGAGGTCTTTTGGGGGCAGGGACCAATCGTATTAATATACATACGATTCGCAAAGCCAATGTCGGTTTTGCTAACTATATCTTGTCTTTAGGCGAAGATGCAAAGAAGAAGGGTGTTGCCATAGGCTATGACAATCGTCATATGTCCCATGAATTTGCGATGGACAGCGCAAAAGTGCTTTCTACTTTTGGTATTACGACTTATGTATTTGAAAGTCTGCGGCCGACACCGGAATTAAGCTTTGCGGTACGTCATTTAGGATGTGCAGGCGGTATCATGATCACAGCTTCTCATAATCCAAAGGAATATAACGGATATAAACTGTATGATGATAAAGGCTGTCAGCTGGTACCTGCTTTGGCGAATAAAGTGATTGCGCTTGTCAATGCGGTAGAAGATGAGCTGGCCATTCAGACCGATAATGCCGATGAGTCATTGATCCATATCATCGGGAAAGAGGTTGATGAAGAATACTACAAAAATGTTTTGGCGATTCAGCTGAATCCGGATGTGGATAAAGAAGGGATCAAAATTATTTTTACACCTCAGCATGGTACGAGCAATATTCCTGTGAAGGAAATTTATAACCGTACGGGATATCATTATGTAGCGGTCGAGGAACAGTGTACGCCGGATCCTGATTTTTCAAATACGCCGACACCGAATCCGGAAGAACCGGTTTCTTATAACCTGGCGTTGGAATATGCGGCAAGGGAAAATGCGGATATCGTGTTAAGTTGTGATCCGGATGCGGATCGTATGGGTGTTGCCGTTAAGCATCATGGCGAATATGTTCTTTTGACAGGAAATCAGTCAGGATCTGTTTTAATTGAATATATTTTCTCACAGAGAACTGAAAAAGGAAAAATGCCGAAAAACGCAGTAATGTTCAATACGGTCGTTACCAGTGATTTAGGTGAGAAGATTGCTTCTAAATATGGTGTCGAAACCGAAAAGACATTGACAGGTTTTAAGTTTATCGGTGAAAAGATTGCGAAATATGAAGTATCGCATGAAAAGGAATATGTATTTGGCTATGAAGAAAGCTATGGATCGCTGATATCACCATTCGTACGTGATAAGGATGCACCTCAGGCTTGTTTGATGCTTGCGGAAGCAGCCTGCTATTATCATGCACAAGGAAAAACGTTAGTCAATGTGCTGAATGGTCTGTATGAGGAATTGGGTACATATCAGGAAAGCCAGACATCTCTTTCCTTAGCAGGGCAGCAAGGCGCTATGCGTATCAAGGAGATCATGGCTACGTTACGTGAACATACACCAGAACAAATTGCAGGAACTGCTGTTGTCGCATATGAGGATTACAAGACGCTGAAGCGTGTTGAAAACGGACAGGAAAGAGATTTAACTGGTTTTACTCAATCTGATGTATTGAAATTCTATCTCAAGGATGGCAGCTGGGTGGCTGTCCGTCCAAGCGGTACTGAACCAAAATGTAAATTCTATTATTGTGTAAAAGGAAATTCCATTCAGGAGGCTAAAGATAAAACGGTTGCCTATCAGAAGGCAATGTCTGATGCTATCCAATAGAGAGCAGGTGAAAGCAATGGATTTAAAAGAATTTTTTGAAGGAAATATGTGCAATGCCTATGAATATTTTGGCGCACATATTGAAGATGACGGTGTTGTTTTCAGAACCTATGCGCCTCATGCTCAGAATATTTATGTCATCGGAGATTTTAATGACTGGACGGACAGTGAAGGATCAAAGATGAAGAAAATTGATGAAAGAGGTGTTTATGAGCTTTTTATTGCGGGGGCTAAAAAGGGGCAGCTATATAAATTTCGCATTGTCCAGGCGTTAGGAAATGTGGCTGATAAAGCAGATCCCTATGCCTTTTACTCACAGCTAAGACCGGATACAGCCTCGATCATCGAAGAAATTCATACACCTGTCTTCAAGGATTCAAGGTGGATGAAAAAGCGTACGCGTAATCTTGATCAGCCGATGAATATTTATGAGATGCATATCGGTTCATGGAAAAAACCGAAAGATGGCCGTGAATGGTTCAGGTATGATGAGATTGCAGATGAGCTGATTGATTATGTCAAGAAGATGAATTATACGCATGTAGAATTCATGCCTTTGAATGAATATCCTTTTGATGGTTCGTGGGGCTATCAGACAAGCGGTTACTTTGCGGTTACGAGCCGTTATGGAAAGATCAATGATTTAAAGAAGCTGATCAATCGTCTGCATCAAAACGATATCGGTGTCATCATGGATTTTGTACCGGTACATTTTGTCAAAGATAACTACTCTTTGAATTATTTTGATGGTACACCTTTATATGAGTATGACAATGATAATGATGCCAATTCTCAATGGGGCACGAGCAACTTCAATCTATGGCGGGAAGAGGTCCGTTCCTTCCTGATGTCAGCGGCCAATTATTGGCTGGATATCTTCCATGTGGATGGCTTGCGCATGGATGCGATTGCGAACATGATCTTCTGGCAGGGCAATAAGGATAAAGGTGTGAATGAAGGGGCATTATATTTCATCAAGCGAATGAATAATAATCTCCATAAGCTTCATCCGGAAGCATTTCTGATTGCAGAAGATTCCAGTGATTTTCCAAAAGTTTGCGCTCCATCATGGGATGGCGGTCTGGAATTTGACTATAAATGGGATCTGGGCTGGATGCATGATACGCTGAAGTATTTGGAGAAGGATCCGATCTATCGCCAGTATCATCACAATCAGGTGACGTTTTCCATGGCTTACTTTTATTCTGAAAAGTTTATTTTGCCTTTGTCACATGATGAGGTCGTTCATGGCAAGCATACGATCATAGATAAGATGTGGGGCAGTTATGAACAGAAATTTGCTCAGGCAAGAACCTTGTATATGTATATGATGACCCATCCGGGAAAGAAATTAAATTTCATGGGCAATGAAATTGCTCAGTTTCGGGAATGGGATGAAACGAAAGAAAATGACTGGTTCATGTTGGAATATCCGATGCATGATTCCTTTAGCAATTACATTGCTGATCTGAATAAGTTAGTTATCGAAAATCCTGCCTTTTATGAACTTGATTATTCATGGGAGGGATTCAAATGGATCGATGCCGACAATAAGGCTGATAATATGTTTATCTATCAGCGTATGAATGAGAACCAGAAGTTTATCATCGTCTTAAACTTTTCACCAAATCATTATGCCAATTTCAGGATTGGTGTGGAAAAGAATTCAACACTGAAAGAAGTATTGAATACAGATACAGATATTTATAGTGGCAGTAACATTAGAAATAAAAAAGCTTTGCGTACGAAAAAAGTACCTCATAACTTTTTAGATTACAGCTGTGAAATTGAAATTGCACCTTTCAGTGGCATCGTTTTTGAAGTGAAAGAAATAAAATCGAAAAAATCTGTATGATTATGAAAGAGCTATATCAAACAAATAGCTCTTTTTTTATAAAATCATAAAATTTTACAAAAAATATATCATTATATAATAGATTATGATATAATTAATATATATAAAATATCAATATTCTTTAAATAGTTTCATTTTGAATATCAGGATTAAAAACAAAATGAAAATAGAAAGAATAATAGAAAGGAGAGATAAAATTATTGAATAAGGTTTCAAATTTTTGGATTTATCTTATGATCTGAATGAAAGTGAGGGAAAATATGAGCAAAAATGAAATGATTCAGTTCGTAGATGGAGAATTAAAATTAGATGTAAAAGTAGATCTTGAAAAAGATACAGTATGGTTAAATCAAAAACAAATTGCTGAATTATTTAATATTGATAGGACAGTTGTGGGCAGACACATTAGAAATATTTTTAAATCAGGTGAGCTTGATGAAGAAAGCATGTGTGCAAATTTTGCACATATGGGTAAATTGAACTTACAGGATTATAATGTGAAATACTATAGTCTTGATGTTATTTTAGCAGTGGGTTACAGAACAAATTCAAAACAAGGGATAGCTTTCAGAAAGTGGGCATCAAAAGTTCTCAAGGATTACATGGTTCAGGGATATGCAGTGAATGAAAAAAGACTGGCTGCCCTTCAACGTAAGCTGGAAGTACATAAATCTCTTATTTCCGGTATTGCTGATATGGCTGGACTGGAAGCAAATGATATTCTTCAAGTGATTGAAACCTATTCTCAGGCATTAGATCTTTTGGATGATTATGATCATCAGCGGATTATTAAGCCTCAGGGAAGAGATACCATTGCTTATTTAACTGAAGATGAATGTCGAGAAGTGATTCAAAAAACAAAGTTTTCTAAGCAATCAGATCTATTTGGAAAGGAAAGAAGTGAAGGTATGTTGAGAGGAATATTGGATCAGATTCAACAGAATGTTTTTGGAAGAGAACTATATCCAACTCTTGAAGAAAAAGCAGCAAATCTTCTTTATATGCTTGTGAAAGATCATATTTATTTTGATGGAAATAAACGTCTGGCGGCTATTTTATTTCTTGAGTTTCTAAATCGGAATCATGCATTATTTGATGTTGATAGAAATATGGTTTTAAGTAATGATGCTTTGGTGGCGATAACATTGATGATTGCGGAATCGAAACCGGAGGAAAAAGAGATGATGGTTGATATCGTCATGAATTTATTAGTACCATCGATCATATAAAAATGAAATGGAAATAATTTCTTATTGTTGGTGTAAGCAGTGTTTCATCAATGAGGGGCTAAAAATATTATGAAAGAGCCTAATGAAAAGTCTTTTATCGCAAAAAAGACTTTTTTTCATGCCTAAAAAGTGTTAAAATCATAGCACTACGGGAGGTAATTATGGGATATAAATTTAAAGACAAGGAAGAGTTTAAAGAAGAATTTAAAACGAGAATTATCGCAAAATATGGCCGTTCCATAGAACAATCCCACATCACTGAAAAGTATATGGTACTTGGGACAATGATCCGTGACTATGCCGCTATGAATTGGAAGGCTAGCAAGGAAGAAATTGCCAAGAAAAATGAAAAACAGATGTATTATTTTTCTATGGAATTTTTAATTGGCCGATTACTGACAAACAATCTGATGAATTTAGGCATCTATGATATCGTCAAAGATGGTTTGAATGATTTAGGTATTGATATTAATGAGCTGGAAGAAATGGAAAGCGATGCTGGCTTAGGTAATGGCGGTTTGGGCCGTCTTGCTGCCTGTTTCCTTGATTCATTAGCTTCATTGGGATATGCAGGACATGGTAACTGCATTCGTTATGAATATGGTCTTTTCAAACAGAAGATCGTAGATGGCAAGCAGGTTGAGGTCCCTGATCAGTGGCTGAAGCTGGGAAATGTTTGGGAAGTAAGAAAACCAAAACATGCTGTCAATGTTAAATTCTATGGTACAGTGGAAATGGAAATGGATATCTATGGAAAGGCGAAGATCAATCATGTTGGAGCACAGATCATTCAGGCCGTTCCATACGATATGGAAGTAGTAGGACATAATACGAATTTAACGAATACCCTTCGTCTGTGGAGTGCTGAGCCGGCAGAAGACGCATCTAATTCACAGGAATTCAGTGAATATATCCGTGATGTCATAGCAATCAATCAGAATGTTTATCCGGATGATTCAACAGAAGCAGGAAGATATCTGCGTTTGAAACAGCAATATTTCTTTGTGTCAGCAGGTCTGACGGCATTGATCAAAGCTCATCTTCGTGTGTATGATACGTTGGATAATTTCGCAGAGAAGAATGCGATTCAGTTAAATGACACGCATCCGGTATTAGCTATTCCGGAATTAATGCGTATCCTGATGGATGATTATCTGTATGAATGGGATGATGCGTTTAGGATCGTTCAGGAATCAGTGGCTTATACCAATCATACCGTGTTATCAGAAGCATTGGAAAAATGGCCGGTGAAGATGATTCAGACATTATTGCCTAGAATCTATATGATCATTGAAGAAATCGATCGTCGTTACTGCTACGATCTCAACTATAAATATTACCGTCCTGACCTGATTAATTCAACAAGGATCATCATTGACGGACAGGTACATATGGCTCATCTTGCAATCATCGGTTCTCATTCTGTTAATGGTGTAGCTTCTTTACATACACAGATTTTGATCAATGATGTTTTCAAGAATCAATATGCGATCGAACCGCAAAAGTTTAATAATAAGACCAATGGTATCACGCATCGCCGTTGGCTGGTATATTCAAATCCACAATTAAAAGCCTTATTAGATAAAACAATCGGAAGCAGTTATATAGATCATCCGCAAGATCTGGAAAAACTCATGAATTATGTAGATGATGTCCAGATCCAAGAAGAATTCTTACAGGTAAAGCTTGAAAGAAAGAAGATTTTGGCTGCTTATATCAAAGAGGTAACAGGAATAGAAGTGGATATCAATTCAATTTTTGATGTTCAGGCAAAGCGTCTGCATGCTTACAAACGTCAGCTCCTGAATGTCATGCATATCATCTATCTGTATCAGAAGATGAAGGAAGATCCGAATTTCAAGATCTTCCCACGTACCTTTATCTTTGCGGCAAAGGCAGCTCCGGCTTATACATTTGCGAAAAAAGTCATTCAGCTGATTCATGCGATTGCCGAAAAGGTGAATAATGATCCGGAAATTTCACAATATATGAAAGTTGTCTTTATTCCTAATTATGGTGTCAGCATTGCGGAAATATTGATGAATGCAGCGGATGTCAGCGAACAGATCTCTACGGCAGGAAAAGAAGCCAGCGGTACAGGTAATATGAAATTTATGATGAATGGTGCCATTACTTTGGGAACACTGGATGGAGCCAATGTGGAAATCGTTGACCGTGTCGGCTATGACAATGCTTTGATCTTCGGATTAAAGGTAGAAGATGTAGAAACGATGAAGCGTGCAAATTCTTATAATGTATGGGATTACTATAACCATATTCCGCATTTAAAGAAAATCGTTGATTCATTTATCGATGGTACATGGGCTGAAAACAGGGATGAGTTTAAGATCATTTATGATGAATTGATGTTTAAGAATGATGAATATTTCCTGTTAGCTGATTTTGATGCATATCAGGCAACTCAGGCACGCATTCGTGAGCATTACAAAGATCGTCATCACTGGGCCAAGATGTGTTTGGTGAATATCGCAAAGAGCGGATATTTCTCAAGCGATCGAACGATCGAGGAATATGTACGGGATATCTGGCATTTAAATAAGATCACAGTTAAGTAGACCTCTGTCATAGAGGTCTTTTTATATGAAAACTGAAAAAAGATTTGGAAATAACTCCAAACCTTTGTGAATAATATTATATTATATCTTCTTTATCTGTATGTAGGCATTGCCGAAAGATATGATAAGACATGTGAAAATGACGATATCTGCATAATTTCGGGAAATGTTGCCGGTGACGTATAAAATAACCAATATGATTAAAATAAAGGCAGATATGATTCTAAATACATTTTTAGGAGTCATATACTTCCACCTCAAATTTCCATACGACAGCTGAGTTGGCTGCTTAAAGTAAAACTTGAAATCAGATTTTTTGTTTCATTCGCATGTATCTTAACTTCTGTTAAGATTTTGTTTGTTTCAAGAATGATGCATACCTGTCTTATATTTCTGTTAATGAACATATGTCCCTTCCTTTCCATTCCTCTGATTTCATTTTAACACGCCGTATTTTGGATGTAAATACAAAGTGAATGATGAACCTTATAATCAAATAAATCTTACTTTATTACTAGTTTTTTTTGATATGAAGGTGTTACTTTTCATCCTTGTATTTTGAGAGTATAATGTTTAAAAAAGAGAGGGCTTGATATGGAAAAATTAGCATTGAAGGATTTTTTAAAGTACCGTTTCATCAGTAATCTGAAGCTTGGTCAAGATGGCAGCTGTGTATTTGCACTTCATGAGTGTGATGAGGAAAATAACAGCTATCGCAATAATTTGTATATGTTGAAGGATGGTGAATGTCGTCCGCTTACTCAAAGTGGTAAGGATGGACAATTTCAATTTATCGATCCGGTAACGCTTTTATTTATCAGTCATCGAGAAGCATCAAAAGATGAAGAAGAAAAAACTTCATTTTATAAGATTTCATTAGATGGAGGAGAAGCTATCAAGGCTTTTGATGTACCGTTCGTAGTTGCTTCTTTTGAATGTATCTCAAAGGATGTGTATTTATTAGCTGTGCGATATGATAAAGACTATTCTTATGGGGATGATTGCCGGATTAAAGAAGAACGTCTTAAGCGCAAAAAAGAAGATGAGGATTATGAGGTTTTCACGAAAATTCCTTTTTATTTCAATGGTGCCGGTTTTGTAAGCAATACGATCATCCGTTTATATCTTTATGATGCCTCTGTTGATGAATTAACAGCAATCACATCAGATGAGATCAATGTATCATCCTATCGGTTGAATAAAGAGAAGAATGAGGTCTTGTTTGTTGCGAATGAGGATTTAAAGAAAACAACGGATAAAAATAGTATCCAGGTTTATTCTTTTGAAAATAAGTCTACATCAGTCCTGCTTCCTGAAAAGGAGTATCAGATTTCCGATGCCTTTTACTTTAATGATCATATTTTATTCATAGGAAATTGTGAATGGAAGCATGGAAGAAATGAGAATGAGCGTTTCTTCTTATTGGATGATCAAGGAAATATTTCTCTTTTCTATGACAATGAGATGAGCCTTTGGGGAAGCGTAGGCAGTGACTGCCGCTATGGTGGAGGAATTTTTATGAAAGCAGATCAAAATATCCTCTATTATATTTCGACTGTCAATGAAGATAGTGTCATAATGTCCTTGAATGCCGATAAGCAATGCAAAGAAGTCGTGCATATCAGCGGCAGTGTTGATTGCTTTGATGTTTGTGACGGTAAGCTTATGTTTGTAGGTATGAAGGATGGCAAATTACAGGAGGTTTATGAATATCAGGATGCTCAGGTCATTCAGAAAACCTGTCTGAATGAGGATGTCTTGAAAAATAAATATGTGAGCGATTATGAAGAGGTAAGATTTGTAAATGATGGAATTGATTTTGTTGGCTGGGTCTTAAAACCGGTTGACTATGATCCAAATAAAACATATCCGGCTATTCTGGATATTCATGGCGGCCCTAAAACAGCTTATGGCAAGGTGTTCTACCATGAAATGCAGGTATGGGCCAATCTTGGTTATTTTGTGTTCTTTACCAATCCAAGAGGCAGTGATGGCCGAGATAATGAGTTTATGGATATATTTGGTAAATATGGCACGATCGACTATGATGACCTGATGAAGTTTACCGATGCTGTGCTTGAAAAGTATCCGGCTATTGATAAAGCTCGTTTAGGTGTTACCGGCGGCAGTTATGGTGGTTTCATGACAAATTGGATCATCTCTCATACGAATCGCTTTGCATGTGCGGCAACACAGCGTTCCATCAGTAACTGGATCTCCTTCTATGGTACCAGTGATATCGGACATACTTTTGCATCCGATCAGATACATGGCAACATCTTTGATTCTTATGAAAAATTATGGGAGCATTCACCGTTGAAATATGCAAAGAATATTCAAACACCGACTCTTTTTATCCACAGTGATCAGGATTATCGCTGTCCGCTGGAACAGGGCTTGCAATTATATACGGCAATGGTTGATTTAGGAATTGAGGCTCGATTTGTTCTTTTCCATGGTGAAAATCATGAGCTCAGCCGCAGTGGCAAACCAAAGCACCGTGTAAGAAGATTAGAAGAGATTACGGCTTGGATGGAAAAATATTTAAAATAAGGAAGGACGTTGATCCTTCCTTTTATTCATGAAGCACAAATCGGTATAGTGCCTTTGCAACTCCGCTTTGGGTATTGGCACAGGTAACATATGTGGCCTCTTTTTTGATCCTTTCTTCGGCATTATCCATAGCTACTGAAATACCTGCAGCTTTAAACATATCTACATCATTTTCACCATCACCAAAAGCGATTACCTCATCCTTTGATAAACCTGCTTCTTCCATATATCTTCTTAAGGTCTGGCCTTTGCTGATGTTCTTAGGTGTGATCTCAAGCATTCTCGGACAAGTACGCACGACCTGATAATTTTTTAAATCATTTTTGATCGTGGCTTCGATCTGATCCAAATAATCGGCATTATGACTTATATTGACCTTATTTAGCTTATCTCTGTCAATTTCCTGAAAATTCTTGATCAGTTTCTGATTGGGATAGCCGCTTCGATTATCACTGATCCAGCTCCATGCCCCACGGACCCAAGGATAATCATCCGGCAGCTTTCTTCTTTCCCGTTCTTCTCTTTTATAAATATATAAAACATCCGGGATATAACAATAAAAGCCATCATCAAAATATACCTGTATCTCAACATCAAAGGCTGACAGATAATTGCAGATATCCAGGACTTCATCACGATGCAGCTGTTGAAAGATCCTTCTTTTATTAGTTTTAGGATCATAGATGGCCATCCCATTGACTTCGATCAGTAAACCGCCATATTCATTTAGATGAAGCTTTTGGGCATAAGGAAGCAGACGGCGATGACTCCGCCCGCTTGCCAGGATGACCTGAATGCCCTTTTGCTGGGCGGTCATCAAGGCCTGAATATTTTCCATGCTGATTTCATCCTTATAATCCAGCAAGGTTCCATCCATATCAGTTACGATAAGCTTTATAGACATAGATCATTTTCTCCTTTTTAAAATCTAAAAGTATCATATCAAAAAAAACTCCTGTTTTCCATACCGGAAAAACAGCAGCCTTTTATAATAAATATCCAATAATAGGTCCGATGACCATGGCAGCACAGATGAGCAGTAATATAATTGCTTTGACCTTTCGTTTGATAAGCATCACTCCTTGTTAATAAATTATAACTTTTTGAGAGAAAAAGTAAATACTTTCGAATGAAGTTTGGTATAATGAAGGCAAGAGGTGATGATATGCTTGAAAAAGCTCAGCTGCATGAGATATTAGAAGCTTGTTTATCAAGCGGAGGTGACCATGCGGAAATATTTGAAGAAAGAAAGGTAACGCATCAATATTCTCTTTTAAACGGGAAAGTGGATAATGCAAACAGCGGCATGATTTATGGAGCCGGAATCAGGATCTTTCATGGAAATGAATCGGTCTATGGTTATTCCAATGATACTTCTATGGAAAATATGATGCATATGGCTGAAAAGCTTGCCCAGTCATTTGAAGGTGAAAGAAAAGAAATAACCTTTGAATTAAAAGAAGTTGTCTATGAAAACAAACATCCGATCAAGATCGATCCGGAAAATGTATCAAGTGATAAGAAGATCGAACTTGCTCGCAAGGCATCATTGGCAGCAATGAACTATGATGAAGTGATCAAAAAGGTCATGGCTTCTTATTTGGATGAAAAGCAGGAAGTAGCGATCTCGAATACCGAAGGAAAATATATTCGTGATACTCGTATTCGTACTCGTTTGGCAGTGCAGGCGATTGCGATGGAGGGCGATAAGATGGAAACGGGCTTTTATGGTCCCGGAGCATCCAAAGGTCTGGAATTTTATGATGAGATCGATGTGGAGGAAGCCGGTCGTGAGGCGGCACGTATTGCTAAGACAATGCTGTTTGCGGATGAGTGTCCAAGCGGAACGATGCCGGTCATCATTGATAATGGCTTTGGTGGTGTGATCTTCCATGAAGCTTGCGGACATGCACTGGAAGCAAGTGCGGTTGCGAAAGGACAGTCGGTATTCTGCGGCAAGCTGAATGAAAAGATTGCCAATGAAAAAGTCAGTGCAGTCGATGATGGTACGATTCCGAATGCATGGGGTTCTGCGAATATTGATGATGAAGGAAATTTCACAAAACGCAATTTATTGATTGAAAAAGGTATCTTAAAAGGATATATGGTGGATAGCCTGAATGGCAGAAGAATGAATATGCCATCTACTTCAAGCTCAAGAAGACAGTCTTATAAATATGAAACGACATCCCGTATGACCAATACTTTTATTTTGCCGGGAGAAGATGAGCTGGAGGATATGATCAAGGATACGGCTTATGGTCTTTACTGTAAGTCCATGAGCGGTGGCAGCGTTAATCCAAGCACCGGTGATTTTAACTTTGCCGTCCAGGAAGGGTATCTGATCCGGGATGGCAAGATCGTTAAGCCGGTGAAGGGTGCCAGCCTGATCGGCAATGGTGCAGAAACACTTTTGAAAATTGATCGTGTCGGCAAGAATCTATCGCGTGCCCAAGGAATGTGCGGTGCCAGCAGTGGCAGTATTCCGACAGATGTCGGACAGCCTGCAATTCGTGTGAGCAGCATGATCGTAGGAGGAAGGGAGTAAGCTATGAATACACAGAAATTGATTGAAAAAGCAAGGTCAGCCGGCATTGAAACAATTGAGATCTATATTCAAAAGGCTGAAAAAGAATCTATCAATGTCTATGAACAAAAGGTGGATAGCTTTACGATCGCACAAAGCGGCGGTTTAGCGATTCGCGGTCTGTATCAGGGAAAGATGGGATATTGCTTTTTAGAAGAAGATAGTGATGATAATATAGACTTATGTATCGAAATGATCAAATCTAACGCACAGGCCATTGAAAGTGAAGATAGTGCCATGATTTATCAGGGGGATAAGAATTATCCTGAAATTGAAAAAAGCGTCAGTCATATGTCTGAAACGAGTGTTACAGATAAGATCAATTTTTTGAAAGAAGTAGAAGAAAAACTGTTGAATGCAGATGAACGGATTTCACAGGTCATGGAAACGATGATGGAAAGTGAAAAAGCCGAAACAAGGATCGTTAATTCACTGGGAATGGATATTTCCAAGAGTGATGAAGTTTGTGTTTTCTATGCAAATGTGCTGGCTAATGAAGAAAATGATCATAAGTCGGCTTATGAGATCCGAGTATTGAGGGATATTGAACATTATGATGTAGATGCATTCGTGGCTGATCTGAAAAACAAAGTGCTCAGTAAATTAAATGCCGTTCAGGTAAAAAGCGGTAAGTATAAGGTCATCTTGAAAAATGAGGCAATGTGCAGCCTGCTTGGAGCTTTATGCGGACTCTTCAATGGTGAGAATGTTTATAAGGGAATCAGTCAGCTCAAGGATAAATGTGGTGAAATGATCTTTGATGAGAAGATTACGATCAAGGATGATCCTTTGAAAAAAGATGGTTTGTCAAGCAGTCCATTTGATGATGAAGGAGTGGCCTGTTTCACTAAGACGATCGTGGATCATGGAAGACTGAAGATGTTTCTGCATAACCAGAAGTCTGCTGCCATGATGAAGTGTGAATCAACAGGTAACGGCTTTAAGAGCGGGTATGCATCAAGCGTAGGTATTTCTCCTACCAATTTCTATATTGAAAATGGAGAAAACAGCTTTGATGAGCTTTTAGCGATCATGAAAGACGGCTTGGTCATCGATGAATTAAATGGCCTTCATGCAGGCCTGAATCCTATATCAACAGATTTCTCACTGCAGGCCAGCGGTTATCTTGTGGAGAATGGAAAGATCACTCGTCCGGTCAATCTGATTACCGTTGCAGGTAATTTCTTAAGCATGATGAAAGAGGTAGAAGCCGTAGGCAATGATACCTATGATTCTTTGTCAGGCATCAGTTCTCCATCTTTGCTGTTGGATGAATTATCGATCAGTGGTGAGTAATATGGATGAAAGAGTAGAAATACGGGATCTCATAAAAAATAATGAAACAATTCTTTGTGAAATGAAGCCGGATAAATTCTGTTACTGTTTTCTGCCATCATTAAGAATGCTTCCTATTGCTGTCATATGGGGCTGTATTGATATCATATTCATTGTTAATTTTTTACATTTTGCTTCCGGTTTGATGCTTTTATTTCTTATCGCATTCTTCGCTATTCATCTTTATCCGTGTTACAGCGTATTTACTTCTTTTATAAGAAGGCGTATCGAATGGGAAAATGTACGATATGCTGTTACCGATCATCGTGTGATACAAGTAGGCGGAGCCTTAGGAGTCGAAGTGCGAAGTATTGACCATCATGAAATTGATCATGTAAATATTACGATGGGTCTGATTGAAAAGCTTAGACATGTCGGTTCGATCCATATTACAAGTGATTCAGGTAAGATTGATTTCATCGGTATTGATAATCCTGTAAAGGTTTATAAGATGCTGACTAAAACAAGCTTCGATGTCAAGAGCGATATCGAATATCCAAATGCTTTGCGTCCTGATAATAATCCGGGTTATCAGACAAAGTATGATAATAAAGAATAATAAAAAAACAGTAATCATTAAGATATACTAAATATCTTTATGAATTACTGTTTTTTTTGCATTATAATTGAGTTGTTCGTATCATTTCGATAAGTGTCTTAACAAAATCTTCATATGAAGATTGATGACATAGTTTTGTAACATTGCTGGCATTATATAAAATTTCTACTAAATAATCAAAAGTTTGAGAGAATACTTTTCGTTCTTCTTTTTGAATGCCTAACATAAATATTATTTTGATTTTTTTATGTTCCCAATATAATCCTTGTCTAATTATAGCCACAGAGATAAAACTTTTTTTAGTGTGATGAAGAGAATGAGGAATAGCAACCTCGCCATAAGTAGTGCTTGACATTTTTTCACGTTGTAAAATATCATCAGTCAAAGCATCATCTGCATAACCTAATTGGATAACATTTTTTGACATCTCAATGATGGCTTGTTCTCTGTTAACAAATTTCGGATTTATTAAAAAGAGGTCATAATGAAATAATGATGATATAGCTTTAATGATATTATTAATTTTTTTATCATTTTGAGCATTGGAAATATAATTTTTAATTTTTTCAAAATCGTTTTCATCAGCAAATGGTTTTATTACAGCTACTGGTATATCTAATGATAAAGGAATTGTACTGATGACAAAGTCAAGATTATCAGGGAGAGAACCTAATTCAGTAGCTGATATGATAGTAGTAACGAATAAGTGATCTGAGAATCTTTCAATTATTTTATTTATAGAGGGTAAGTATAGCTGTAGGTATTTAGAATACACAAATGCACATGATACAACGTCGGCCAATTTTATGTGATTTTCTAAATATCCACCAATATGAAAAGAAATAAAAGTAATTTCGGCTTCATTAATAATGACATTATATTTTTTACTTATATTTCTTGCTAGAAAGACTGAAATATCATATATCAGAGGATAATTTTCTTTTATGGTTAGGGTCATCGGATTTTTTGCAACATAGCCTTTTTTTATACGATCAAGCATGTTACTGATATGAATGGCAAATTGTAAAATGAAACTATCTGGAAACGTATCTAAATAGTATATAGAAGAAACTTCGTAAAGTAATGTTTTTGATAGTTGAACATATTGATCATCCAATGTAAATTCAAGTTGATGATCATTTTGAATTAGAGAGTTCGGATATCTTGTATTACCAATGATTATAATATATAAATTTGTTAGTTCTGCATTATTTAATACAAGGTTAAATGAATTTTTTATATATTCAGATATTTCTAAAGTGGCACATTTCCTTTTGTCATTTGGATCACCTACAAAAGAACCTAAATTGTCTATATTATTTTCACTGCGTATGCGATCTATTGTAATGATTAGATGAAAAATTATATTATTAAAAGCATATTCATCTGCAATTAGTTGATTTTTTTCAAGTATTTTATGAATAGGTTCATTAAAATTAGAAACATTATATTCACCTTGAAGAATCGAAAGCTTACTTCCAAACTTTATTGAATCACTTCCCATATCACTTAATAAATAATTCATCAATTTTCTTTTTTTCTGCTCATTTCCAATTAAAATGATGTTTCCATGTTCTCTTCTAATTTGTAAATCAAAATCAGAAAGTGTTCTTTTTACTTTTTTTAAATCATTCTCTAAAGTTGTTTCACTAATGAACATTTCATCACACAAATCATAGATATTGATTCCTTGCGGTAAAATAATCAGTTTTTGAATGATATAGGTGGTTCGCGTATTACCACTAAATTCAATTGAATTTTTGTTTATTATATCAGGGATTTTTTTTAATCGATATCCATAATAAGATGATTCAATGAGATTTTCATCACTTTCTTTTAATTCACGAATATATTTTCTAATCTGTCGTGATGAAACAGACATGGCTTTAGCTAGTTCTGATGAACTAGTCCATGAATCTTTTGATAATAAATGAATGATCTTTTTTAAATCTTTTTTCATTTTCTTACCTCTTACGGTAAAATTATAACATTACAAATAACTAATTCCAAAATACAATATATTCCTAAAGATAGGAACATAATGTTAATTCCTAAGTTTAGGAATTAACATAAGTTTGCGATGAGTGAATAATATTTTATATAATGCAACTATCAAAGAACTGCAGATCTTTAGATTGGAGGATTTATGAAAAATATTCTTATTGTTTGTAGTGCTGGTGCTTCTAGTGGATTTCTGGCAAAAACAATTAGACAAGAAGTTGCGAGAAGAAATCTCCCTTTAAGCTTTAAAGCAAGAAGTTATTCTGAGGCCGAGGAATATATGGAAGAGATTGATTTGCTTTTAGTAGGACCTCATTTGTCTTATATGATGAATGATTTCATCGAATTAGGTAAAGAATATGGTATTCCATCGGAGATGATTAGTAAAGAGGCGTATGGATCTATGGATGCAGACGCCATCATTGATACAGTAGTAAATCATTTTAAAAATAAAGGAGAAAATTTATGAAAAAATTAATGGACTGGATGACAAATGTTCTGGCTCCAAAATTAAACAAAGCAGCAAATAATGTTTATATAGCATCTTTACAAGAATCAATCATGTCAGTAATGCCTTTTATCTTTATTGGTACAATTTGTACGATTTGGGGAATCTTACGTGGATATTTTCCTGATTTGCCAGATATTGGAATTATTAATAATCTAACATTTGGTTGTTTATCTGTATATTTAGCCTTCTTGATACCTTACACGATCTTGATGAAAAAAAGACTTAGAAAAACAAGCAAACAAGCAGGTATAACTGGAATAGCATTATTTTTTATTGTTACAAATGTACAGATAGCTGAAGGTAATTTTGTTGCTGTTTTAAACGCCTTGGGAGCAGGCGGAATGGTTGCATGTATTATCAGTGGTTTATTTGTTGGTGTTGTGATGTCAAAATGTGCTAAATTTTCATTTTTTAAAGAAGATTCAGCTATGCCAGATTTTATCATTACTTGGTTTGACACTTTAATTCCAATTTTCCTAATTTTACTACTAGGATGGTTTATTGTTTATCAATGCAATATTAATTTATATAATTTAATTACAAGTGTATTTGAACCAATTATAGGAGTTGTAGAAAATCCATTTGTATATGTATTATTTAATTTCTTTATTTATTTCTGTTATACATTTGGTATATCTGTTTGGGTGGTTTATCCAATTACTTCTGTAATTTATTTAAATAGTATTGCTGCAAATGCGGCAGCAGTAGCTGCAGGAGGAGCACCTACAAATATCTTTGTACAGGAAACGTTTTCTATTATGAATGTAGGAGGAAGTGGTGCAACACTAGCTTTAGCCGTTATGTTTACATTTATGGCAAAATCAAAACGTTTAAAGACAATTGGAAAAACAGTAATAGGACCAAGTATTTTTAATATTAATGAACCATTGATTTATGGTGCACCAGTGGCTTTTAATCCAATTTTAATGATTCCTATGTGGATTATTGGAATTGTTTTCCCAACACTAAATTATATAGTCTTTAAATTGGGTATTGTTCCTATTCCATATAATGTTAACCAAATATGGTATCTTCCACGACCTATTTATGGATATTTAGTAACTAATTCGTGGTTAGGATTTGTATATGTATGCGTGTTATTTGCGGTCAGCTTTGCCATTTATTATCCATTTTTCAAAATATATGATAAACAAGTTTGCACAGATGAAGCAAAAAAATTAAAGGATAATAATACTTTGGAAGATTAAGGGGGATTCATGATGTCTGTTGATGATTTGAATGCAGCGGCTATGAAACTTATTCTTCATGCCGGGAACTGCCGAGAAAATATACAATTGGCAATGCAAAATTTGGATGATATTGATGTTTGTGAAAATTATTTAGAAATTGCAAATCAAGAAATACTTTTAGCACATCGTTCACAAACTCAGGTAATACAGGATACCATTGAGGAGAATTTTTCACCTAATTTACTATTTATTCATGCACAGGATACAGTGATGACGGTGAATAGTGAACTTATTACAGCTAGGTATATTATAAATGCCTATAAAAAGTTAATAGATAAAATGAAAGGATAATGTTATGAAAAAGTTTCCAGAAAAATTTTTATGGGGCGGTGCGATTGCCGCAAACCAAGCAGAAGGTGCTTATTTAGCAGGCGGCAAAGGTTTAAGTATAGCGGATGTCATTCGGGTAGGAACGACAAATCCAGAAACAGGTGAATTATTTCGTCAAAGAGATGATCATGTAGTCGATGGAATTTATTATCCAAGTCATAAAGCTATTGATTTTTATCATAAATATCGTGAAGATTTGACTTTAATGCAAGAAATAGGATTTAATGTATTCAGAACATCAATAGCTTGGACAAGAATTTTTCCAACAGGTGAAGAAGATGAGCCGAATGAAGAAGGTCTTAAATTTTATGATGATCTTTTCAGTGAAATGTTGAAAAGAGGTATGGAGCCACTAGTTACCATTTCTCATTATGAAACACCTTTACCGCTATTTCAAAAGTACAATGGCTGGGAAGATCGTCGCTTGATTTCTTTATTTGAAAAATATTGCAGAGTTATTTTTGAAAGATATAAAGGAAAGGTAAAGTATTGGCTAACCTTTAATGAACTAAATAATGTACATGTCTTCCCATATACAGCTTGTGCAACGATAGCAGAGGGGGAAAGGAAGATGGATATTATCTATCAGGCGAGCCATAATATGTTTGTCGCAAATGCTATTGCAAATAAATTATGCCATGAAATCATACCTGATGCCATGATAGGTACGATGCTTTCTTATAGTGCTGTTTATCCTAATTCATGTCGTCCTGAGGATGTATTTGAAAGCATGCAATTAAGACGTCGTTCATTATTCTTTACAGATGTAATGGTACGAGGAGAGTATCCATCTTACTTTAATAGGATTAGAGAAGAAAAGAATCTTAACCTTAATATAACGGATGATGATATTCAACTCATTCGCCAATATCCAAGTGATTATATAGCTATTAGTTATTATAGAAGTACCACATATATAGCAGGAACACCACAAATTGGTCACACAGGAGGTATATTGGGAACTAAAAATCCATACTTAACGGCTAATGAATGGGGATGGCAAAGTGATGCATTAGGTTTGCGTAATGTATTAAATGAACTTTATGATCGTTATCAAAAACCTATTTTCATAGCAGAAAATGGGTTTGGCGCAAGAGATAAAGTGGAAGATGATGGTATTCATGACCCATATCGCATTGATTATCTAAAGAACCATTTAAAAGCTTTAAGAGAAGCTATATACGATGGTGTTGATGTTATAGGATATACGTGGTGGGGACCGATAGATATTGTATCAGCAGGTACAGGAGAAATGGAAAAACGATATGGCTTTATATATGTTGATTTAGATAATCAAGGAAATGGCAGTGGTGAGAGAAAAAGAAAAGATTCTTTTTATTGGTATCAAAGATGCATTAAAACGAATGGAAAAAGCATCGATGAGGAGTGATGATGTTTCTGATTTTATTTCCGTTGTGTTTCATGGCCGGACTTATTCAGACAGTAACTGGTTTTGGAAGTGGCGTAGTGATTATGTTAGTTTTGCCTCTCTTAATGCCTTTAATAGAAGCTAGTACGATTTCAAACAGCATAACTTTATTCCTATGTACTTCTTTAGCATGGCAATACAGAAAAACTATAAATTTTAAACTTATTATGTTTCCGCTTATAATTTTTTATATAGTGAGTGGAATTATATTAAGATGGGTGCCATATATGAATTCTTCAATACTTGAACCTTATTTTGGGTTATTCTTGATGGGGCTTTCCATTTATTTCTTAGTTTATTCAGAGCGTATTAAAATAAAAGCTAATCGATTTACAGCCAGTATTTGTGCTGCATTATCTGGAATTGTATCTGCTTTATTTGGGGTAGCAGGGCCTCCAATGGTTATATATTTTCTGTATGCAACCAGTACCAAAGAAGAGTATCAGGGCACCATTCAATTTTATTTTTTCTTAACTTGCTTATATACATTTATTATGAGAATTTACAATGGTTTGGTTAATCAAAGTATGATAATACCTATCATAGTTGGAATTATTATAATTGCTGTTGGACAGTTTATTGGAAATAAGTTAGTTAAACAGTTAGATGGTATTCGAATGAAAAAAATTATTTATTGCTTTCTAGCATTCTCTGGTGCCAGTATAATTCTAAAGAGTGTTATCGGATAATGCTATTTAGAAATCCTATTGTTTTGAGATTTAGAGTTGTGATAACGAAAAGAAAATATCTAGGAAGATAACATAAAACTCCAGTATTGCTATACTGGGGTTTTCTCTTATGTATTCAGCTGTTCTTTTACCTGAAAATGAGTTTTCATTATTCATGGAGCTTGATAAAAACTTGTATGCAAGAGTTAAAAGTATGGTATAATCTTTTTATGAGGCAGATTAATTATTTTGAAGCTTATTTAGACGATTTTGATAAGATCGTCATTTATATGTCAAAACAAAGCTATGAGGGAAACAGCCGTCTTTTTTATCTTGAAGATGAGAACGGAAGATTGGAAGATCTTGAAATTCAGACAATTGAACCGACGAGTAAAAATTACAATAAATATACATGTAAGACTCAAAAATCTGTAGAAATAGGAAAGGAATATCATGTCCTGCATGAATATGCACGCAGGTGTCCTTTAAAAACAGGTTATATTACGAAGCTTTTGGCATTTGATGAACAATTTAGCTATGATGGTAATGATCTGGGAGCTGTTTATACAAAGGAAAAGACCGTGTTTAAATTATGGGCACCAACTGCGGTAAAAGTCCGTTTGCATCTGGATGGAATCTCTTATCCGATGGAAAGAAAAGATCGTGGTATTTATGAGGTCACTGTCAATGGCGATATGGAAAAAAAGACGTATCTCTACTATATCTTAGTGGATGGCAGCTGGCAGGCGTGTGAAGATCCATATGGAAAGAGTTCGCTGGCAAATTCAAGATACAGTGTTGTTGTCGATATTGAGAAATTTAAAGATAAAAGGCCATCGTTGCCTGAATTGAGGCATTATACAGATGCGATCATCTATGAGATGAACGTGCGTGATTTTACGGCTCAAAATCAGGATCACGATTTTGAACATCCGAAGCAATTTTTGGGTGTTGTTGAAGAAAATGAACATACGATTCAGAAAAATATCGGTTTTACTTATTTGAAGCAATTGGGAGTGACGCATGTACAGCTGATGCCGGTCATGGATTTCGCCAGTGTCGATGAAAACAATCCTTCGGTTTTCTATAATTGGGGATATGATCCGGTCCAGTTCATGACCCCGGAGGGCAGTTACAGCAGCGATCCGGATGATCCTTATGCGCGTATCGTTGAATTAAAAGAGATGGTACATCAATTGCATAAGGCAGGGATCCGTGTGATCTTTGATGTCGTGTTTAATCATGTTTTTGAGATGGAAGATATGCCGTTGGCAAAGAGCGTTCCTAATTATTATTTTCAGATGAATAATGAAGGCTATTATTCCAATGGTTCCGGATGTGGCAATGATTTTGATTCTAAACGGGCGATGGGAAGAAAATACATCATTGACTGCTGCCGATATCTGATGGAAGTATATCATGCGGATGGCTTTCGCTTTGATTTGATGGGTATCTTGGATGTGGATACGATGAATCAGGTCTATGAAGCTTGTCATCAGATTGATAAGAATGTCATGATCTATGGTGAAGGCTGGAATATGCCAAGTTTTTTGGAGGGTGAACAGCGGGCCACGATCCTCAATGACTATAAGATGCCGCATATTGCTCATTTCTCGGATCGTTTTCGGGACGTGGCCAAGGGTCAGACAAGAATTGAAGAAGTGTATCAGAAAGGTTATTGCAGCGGTGATCTATCTCAGCTAGCGATGATGAAGGATGTATTAAGTGCTTCTGTTAGTGATGCATACACCTATCGATATTTCATGGAGCCTGTCAATGTCATCAATTATGTTGAATGTCACGATAATCAGACATGCTGGGATAAGCTGAAGGAGTGCTGTAAGGAAGATACTCGTGAGAAAAGGATCATGCGTCAGAAGATGTGTATTGCGGCCGTCCTTTTTGCACAAGGGATCCCGTTTCTTCATTCGGGCCAGGAATTTGCCCGTACAAAATATGGTAAACCTAATACTTATAACAGTAAGGATGATATCAATTGGCTCAACTGGGAGAGAAAAAACACATATGAAACGATCGTTGAATATACGAAGGATTGCATTCAGTTAAGAAAAGATCATGCTTGTTTGCGTTATCCAAGTACGCAAATGATTCAGGAGCATGTATCGTTTGGAGATATCGATGCAACGGTCTTATGTTATCATATTCATGATGGACAAGAAGATCTGATGATCATGTTTAATCCGAGTTATCGGGAGTTTGGCTATCCTTTTGATGGTATTCGCTACCTTCTCTTTTATAATGGCCGTGTTGATCATGAGATCGTGAATGGTTATCTGTCAATCCAGCCATTAAGTGTGATTGTATTAAGCAAAGGAGGATCACGATGAAAAGAAATCTTGCAACTACAATATTGCTGATGATATTTACCTGTGGTTTATATTATGTGTATCTTATTTATGCGATTTCCAGAGAAATGAATGAATTGCAGTATGATTATCGAAATGATCCGACAATGGATCTTCTGCTTTCACTGATTACCTGTGGAATTTATCATATTTACTGGTACTATAAAATAGGAAAGCAGATTGAGAATTTTCAATATGATCTAGGTATGCGGACAAGCTCAATTTCTCTTTTATGTCCGATATTGGCTGTTTTTCAGTTAGGGTTCATCAGTATGCTGATTCTTGTCAGTGAAATGAATCACTGTATCGATGAAAAAGAGTATTACTAATTTTTTGCTTGTAATTGTCATCTTTGTGGTTTTCTTCATGTGGCAATGCCCGTTTGAAAGAATTACCGGTATTCCTTGTCCGGGATGCATGATGACAACAGCTGCCTATTATCTGCTTTGCTTAGATTTTGAAAAGGCTTTTTATTTCAATCCGGTGATCTATCTTTTAGTTTTGATGTTTTTTCCGCTTCTCTATACGTATATTAAAGAAAGGAAATGGTTTAAAAGACTGTTGACGTTGACATTGGTCATTTGGATGGGCATTTATGTTTATCGCATGATCACGGTCTTTCCAAAGTATCCGATGGCATATGTCGAAGATAATCTGATCGCACGTTTGATCAAAGGAATCAAGTAGTTGAAAAACTGCTTTTTCTTTAGAAATGATGAAAGATATGGTATGATAAAAGAATGAAAAAGATATGGATGTTTCTGATGGCTGCAGCTTTGCTGGCTTCATGCAGCCGAACGATCGAAAATGAAGAAGAAGCTGTGCTGAAAGTAGCTGTTCATGATGAAGTTTATAAAGAGCAGTTAAATGAATTATGGAAGGAAACCTATCCGGATGCCGGGCTTGAAATCAGTGTCGTAAGTCAGGAAGAGATTCAGAATTCTATTGCGAATGGTGAAGATGTGGCTTATGACGTTTATTGGCTGGAAGATAAATATGTTCCTTTGGTCATTGATGAGCTTTTAGAACCTGAAAGTGATGTTGAGGTGAGCTTAAATACCAATTTTAATGATATCTTTGATAAGGTCAGAAAAGTTTATCAGCCGATCATGGCTCAGGGAATGAGCTATTATGCCCTTGATCTGAATAAGATCGAAAATGATGGGATCGATAAGGATACCTTTAAAGAGATTGAGAAAATAGCTGAATTGGATCATGGCTTTTATTATATGGATGATATTTATTTTACTTCGGCTTTCCTTACTTCAAATCTGAATTATCTGCCGGGAAGGGATCGGAATATCATTAATTTTACAGGTTCTGCTTTTCAGGAAGTACTTACTGATTATCAAAAGATTTTAGAGCTCATCGCATGTGATGACCCGGCTTCTTTTGATAACTGGTTTATTCAAAATACATATTATAGCGGCTTTGTCACAGACGGCATGCAGCTGAAGCAGGATGAAGAGGTCAATCAGGGAAGGTATCAGATTACCAAGCTGCCTACCATCAATGGTCATCAGCTTTATACCCAGGCTATCTCTTATGGCTATGTCATCAATAAGGATACCGCTTATCCGAATGCCGCTAAAAATTTGGTCAAGCTGATGCACTCCGTAAAAGGCATGCAGCTGTTATGTAATGATGAGATACGGATACCTTTGATTTTGGAAGATCAGCTGGATCAGTTTACGTTTGAAAATGAACATATTAAAGAAAAAACGATTGCGTTGAATGGGGCAATTTCAAGAAACTGGGTCGGTATTGAAAATAAAACAGAGGGAGCGTTGGATTTTCTTTATTTGGATACAACGATTGAAAAGATGAAGGCTTGCAATCTTGAAGAAATAGAAGCATGTCAGAATGAATTGGATGAAGATTATCAGGAATGGTTAAAATAGTATGGTACATATTGGAAATGATTGGGATCAATTATTAAAAGATGAATTTGAAAAGGATTATTATCAGCAGCTCAGGCGTTTTTTGGCGTATGAGTATAAGCATTATAAGATACATCCGGATATGTATGATATTTTCAATGCGTTAAAATATACGAGCTATCAGGATGTGAAGGTGGTTTTATTGGGACAGGACCCGTATCATGGACCAAATCAGGCACATGGACTATGTTTTTCGGTAAAGAAAGGGGTCATGCCCCCGCCATCCTTAAAAAATATCTTTAAAGAATTACACGATGATGTCGGCTGTACGATTCCTAGTCACGGGGAACTTGTGAAATGGGCCAAAGAAGGAGTATTGATGTTGAACACGGTGCTGACGGTACGGGAAGGTCAGGCGAATTCTCATGCCAATAAGGGTTGGGAAATACTGACAGATCGTATCATTGCTTTATTGAATGAGCGAAAAGAGCCGATCGTTTTCTTACTGTGGGGAAGAAATGCCCAGAATAAGAGCATAATGATCACTAACCCGCATCATCTTGTATTAAAGTGTGCTCACCCTTCACCGCTGTCAGCTTATAATGGTTTTTTCGGATGCCGCCATTTTTCCAAGACGAACGAATTTTTGAAGCAGCATGGCTATACGCCGATTGACTGGCAGATCGATTGATGATGTGGAAGAATGTAGAAGAAGCCATTGCGGTCATTGAAAGACGCCGGCATCATCATTCCGGTCTTGAACTTTTTAAAAAAGCGGTTGCTGAACTGCATGATCCGCAAGATCAGATTCAAACCATTCATGTAGGCGGCACGAATGGCAAAGGAAGCACGGTCAATTATCTGCGCAGCATCTTACAAAGAGCAGGATATCGGGTAGGTACATTTACCTCGCCTTATCTGATCAGTCATCATGACCGTATCCGTATCAACGATATCAGCATCAGTGATGAAAAACTTTTATCTTATATCAATGAAACAGAGTTTTTATGGGAAAAATATGATTTAAGCATGTTTGAAATCGATATGCTGATCGCTTCTTTGTATTTTAGAGATGAAGGGGCAGATATCGCAATTTATGAGGTGGGCATGGGCGGCCGTTTTGATGCGACCAATGTTCTTCAAAACCCCTTGGTGTCTGTGATTACCAATATCGGTATGGATCATATGATGTATCTGGGGGATACCTATGAAAAGATTGCTTATGAAAAAGCGGGCATCATCAAGGATGGTGTTGACTGCATCAGTGCCAGTGACAGAGAGGATTGTTTAAATGTTTTTGAAAGGGAAGCAGAAAAGCATCATTCACATCTCATAAAAATTGCCTCTGTCGATCATGTGCATGTTGATGATTTTTTGTATTTTGAATATCAGAAGCAAGAATATCAATTAAATACAAAAGCACTTTATCAGCGTTTGAATGCAGCCTTAGCCATTGAAACGATCCATTATCTAAATGAGAAAAAGAATTTTGATATCAATGAAACGATGATCAAAGAAGGCTTGTTTGATACGAGCTGGGCCGGACGTTTTGAGATCGTGCGTCAGGATCCGCTGATCATCATAGATGGAGCCCATAATTTGGATGGTATCAAAGCCCTTGTTGCTTCTTTACAGAATTATGATAAGATCCATATCATCTTTAGCTGTCTGAAAGATAAAGAAGGAGAAAAGATGCTTGCGGAATTGAGGCGTATCACACAGGATATCGTTCTTTGTGAGTTTGAGAATGAACGTGCTGATAAAGCAGAGCGTTTGGCTCAGCCTTTTTCTTTAAAGGTGGTTGAAGATTATCGGCAGGCGATCGATGAAGGCATGGAGAAAGAAGGAGTCTTGGTCATTTGCGGTTCCCTTTATTTTATTTCGCTTGTCCGCCGTTATCTGAGCAAAAAGTTAGAAAATAATTGAAAGGTTTAAGTTATGCTTTCATTTTACTGTTGAAAAAGTAAAATGAAACTCCTATAATGTAGATGTTAAGTAAGGAGATTATGTTATGTCAAAAGAAAAAGTATTAGTAGAAGTCAGTGCGCGTCATGCTCATTTATCAGACGCTGATCTAGAAACATTATTTGGAAAGGGGTATCAATTAACTCCTAAAAAAGATCTTTCACAACCGGGTCAGTTTGCCTGTGAAGAAAAAGTAACGATCAAAGGGGCTCGCGGTGAGCTGAAATTAAGTGTTTTGGGTCCTACTCGTAAAGCTACCCAGATCGAACTTTCACTCACAGATGCAAGAACTGTAGGTGTAAAAGCATTGATCCGTGAATCAGGAGATATTGCCGGTACGAATGGCATCATCGTTGCAGGACCTTGTGGTGAAATCGAAATCAAGGAAGGTGTCATTGCGGCAAAACGTCACATCCATATGACACCAAAGGATGCGGAATACTATGGTGTAACCAATGGTCAGATCGTAAGTGTCAAAGTAGAAACAGAAGACAGAACGACAACCTTTGGAGATACTGTAATACGTGTATCTGATTCTTATGCACTTGCAATGCATATTGATACAGATGAAGCTAATGCAGCTGGTGTCAGCGGTACAGCTATGGGAGAAATTATTCTTTAATTTTAAAATAAAACACCAGGAAGCTTTTTGAAAATTAAAAAGTTTCCTGGTATTTTTTTTTGTTTATAGCTTTAAGCATTGTATCAGTATAAAACAGTATTGGATGCTGTGAATTATGATGTAGTATTGAATGATGACTATTCAGTTGAAATGACTTATACTAAAGGTAGAAAAGCATTATAAAAGGAGTCATTATATAATGAAAAAAATACTTGTTGTGAGTGATAGTTTTAAAGGAAGCTTAACATCAAAAGAAATTTGTATGATATGGCAGGAAAAATTAAAAAAATATTCATCCCAATTTTCTTGTCATTGTATTCCATTTGCCGATGGCGGCGAAGGAAGTTTAGAAAGTTATCTCTCGTATGGTGGTGTTTTAAATGAGATCATCATTAAAGATAATCTACTTGGTGATATGAAAATTCCTTATGTGGTAGAGAATGATACGATGTTGATAGAATCGGCATCAGTTGTAGGTCTTCCTTTATATCAGGATTATCTTGCTCCCTTAACTCTTAATACATTTAACTTGGGCAAGATCATTCAATTTGGAATTGAAAATGGATTTAGAAAATTTGTTATCTTTTTAGGTGGCAGTGCAACTGTTGACGGTGGTATTGGTTTAGCCGAAGCTTTAGGTTATCGTTTTTTTGATAAGGAGGGAAAACGATTAGCCCCTTTACCATCAAATATGGAAAAGATTGAAATCATTGATATAAGTAAGGCAGATAGTCGGTTATCTGAATGTACATTTACATTAGGTGTCGATGTAACCAATCCTCTAACTGGAGAAAATGGCTGTGCTTTTGTATTTGGACCGCAAAAAAAAGCTACATATGAGCAATGCATACAGTTGGATAAAGGCTTATATCATTTATCTGATGTGTTAGAGAGGATGACACATCAATCTTTGAAAAAGATAGAAGGATTAGGTGCTGCCGGAGGCTTAGGTCTTTTTCTGGCTGCATTTCATCATGCCAGAATATTAAATGGTACGACCCTTTTGATGGAAAGATTGCACTTAGAATCTGAAATAAAACAAAGCGATTTAATGATTACGGGTGAAGGACGCTTTGATGAACAGTCATTACACGGAAAGCTTATTTCAAACCTCATATCTGAAGCAAAGAAATATAACGTGCCTATTTGGGTCATTACAGGATCCACAACGCTTAAAAATACTCATTATGTTGATCGAATCATTGTATTAAATGAACAAGAAATTCCATTGGAAAAGAAAATGCTTTCTGCAAAGATAGATTATTCTAAAAAAGTTGATGAAATATTTCAAGAACTCGTTAAGTTTCAATCGTCAGAATAGAGGAAACATGAATCAGAGTAAAAAAGTATTCTTGATAATAGTCTATGTATTGTGAGTTTTATTATTTCTTACATCCTATAGAAATTATGTCTATGATAAAACTAGATCAAGTAAAACGGTTGATGCTGATTTGGTGAATGCTGTGAAGAAAGCATGTGGAGGGAATTTATTAATGCTGGAGTTGAGTGGATACACTTGGATATAGCCGGATGCAGCAGTATTTCTAAGGATAATTGTTATTGTTGTGCCGGTCAACAGGTGTTGGTCGCAACATTAGGTTATTTATTTAAAAAATAGGATGTCTGTACACAACAGGCATTTTTCTTTTGGAAAAATCATACAATAAAAATCGAAAAAGAGATGAAATTGTAGAAATTAGGTAAAAATAACTTTTTTTATAGGTAAAATATGGAAAGCGTTTTCATCTTTTTTCTCAAAGTAGTAGATATTTTGTGAAAAAGTATTTATAATAGTGGTATAGATGTACCAGGGGGTTATAATTTATGAAACAACAGATGTTGGCAATGATTCTTGCCGGAGGACGTGGTACGCGTCTGGAAGCACTGACAAAGAAAGTTGCAAAACCAGCAGTTTATTTTGGTGGAAAATATCGTATTATTGATTTTCCATTGAGTAACTGTGCTAATTCAGGAATTAATATTGTGGGTGTTTTGACACAATATGAGTCCATTCAATTAAATTCTTATGTTGCCGGAGGAGGTCACTGGGGTCTTGATGCGAAAGACAGCGGTGTTTTTGTTTTGCCACCACGTGAAAAAGCAGATACAGAGTTTAATGTGTATCGAGGTACTGCCGATGCGATTACACAAAATATAGATTTTATTGATTCTTATGATCCGGAATATGTACTGATTCTTTCAGGTGATCATATTTATAAGATGAATTATGCCAAGATGTTGGCACATCATAAGGAAAACAATGCTGACTGTACGATTGCAGTCCTGCCGGTTCCGATGAAGGAGGCAAGTCGCTTTGGTATCATGAATACGGATGAAAGCGGCCGGATCATTGAATTTGAAGAAAAACCAAAGGAACCAAAGAGCAATTTGGCTTCAATGGGTATTTATATCTTTAACTGGAAGTTATTGAGAAAACTATTAAATGATGATGATAAGAATCCTGATTCTCATCATGATTTCGGTAAAGATATCATTCCGACGATGTTAAATGAAGGAAAGCGTTTGTGGTCATGGCGCTTTGAAGGATATTGGAAAGATGTCGGAACGATTTCTTCGTTGTGGGAAGCAAATATGGATCTTTTGTATCGTTCCAAAGAGCTGGATCTTCAGGATCAGACTTGGAAAATATATACACAGGATAAATGTGCGATTCCTCAGTATATTGGAGATCATGGAGATATCATTAATTCGATCGTTGACCAGGGCTGTTATATCGATGGAAAAGTGGAAGGCTCAGTGATCTCTACGAGCGTTAAGATCGGTAAAGATGCCTTAGTGCAGGATTCGGTCGTATTGCCGGAGTGTCAGATCGGAGAGGGTGCCCAGCTGCATCGGGTCATTGTTGCAAACGGCATCAAAATAGCCCCTAATATGGTAGTAGGAGATCCAAATAGCGAAGAGATTGAATTGATTTCCAAGAATGTGAGGTAAGAAATATGTGTAATGCACTTGGTATTGTTAATTTTCCGGGATCAAATGTTCGTATAAAGGGAATGCATGATTATCGTCCTATTGCAGCTTTTTCATTTTTAGGACGTTATCGTATGATTGACTTTCCTTTGTCAAATATGACAAATTCCGAAATAGAAGAAATTCAGATTTATTTAAAAAACCGTCCACGTTCCGTATTTTCTCATGTGGGAACAGGACGCCAATATAACATTAACTCAAAACGTGGAGGTATCAGTATCTTATATGGTGAAAATTCTCCGGAATCGGAATTCTATAATACAGATATTGCCAGTTTTAAAGCCAACATGCGAATCATTGAAAAGTCAACGAAGGATTATGTCGTGATTGCTCCAAGTTATATGTTGTATTCGATGAATTATGATACATTGTTGAAAAAACATCTTGAAAGCGGAGCAGATATTACGGTTGTTTATAAGTCGGTGGATGATGCAAAGACACGCTTTATTGACTGTGATACACTGGCTTTAAATAAACAAAAGGGTATATTGTCTATCGGAAAGAACCGGGGCAACTATAAGACTCGAAATATTTCTATGGAAACTTATGTGTTATCGAAAAATCTATTCATACAGCTGATCGATGAGGCATTGAAGGTGAGCTCGCTTTATTGGTTTACAGATATCTTAAATGAGAAATGTGAGGAATTAGATATTCGCGGTTATCAGTATCGCGGCTATTTAGCTGCCATTACAGACCTGACAAGCTATTATGAGGCCAATATGGAGCTGATTGATCCGGAAGTGGCTTCTGATCTGTTTAAGGAAGAGTGGCCTATCTATACACGTACGAATGATTCGCCTCCGACCAAATATACAGAAGATGCCAAGGTACGCCGATGTGTTATTTCAAATGGCTGTATGATTGAAGGTGAAGTTGAAAATTCGATCATTGGCCGTGGCTGTGTAGTGAAAAAAGGTGCTGTCGTGAAAAATGCGGTTATTTGTCCGAATTCGGTTATTGGAGAGAATGTGTATCTGAATAATATCGTTGTGGATAAGGAAGCGAATATTTCGCGAGTGAAGAACATACAAGGAGTCTGTGGATCACCGGCTTATGTAAGAAAAGGAGATCGTATCTAATGGAAAGAATTTTGATGGTTGCTGCGGAAGGCTTGCCGTTTATCAAAAGTGGAGGATTGGCTGATGTCATCGGATCATTGCCGAATGAGTTTAGAGCTCGCGGGTATGATGTCAGAGTTGTTATGCCTTTATATAAAAAGATAGCTATTAATTGGCATGATAAATTTACTTATTTGAGAACTTATACCGTAAATATCAATTATGAAGAAACCCAGGTCAATCTTTTCTATTATATCTATAATGATGTGACATATTATTTTATTGAACATCAGGGATATTTTGAAAGAGAAGCAATGTATGGGTATGAGGATGATGGTGAAAGATTTGCCTTTTTCCAGAAAGCTGTATTGGAAATGTTGAATCAGATCGATTATTTTCCTGAGATCATGCATTGTCATGACTGGCATACGGGTATGATCGCCGCTATGTGCAAAGAAAACTTTAATCATGATTATCGCTATCGTGGCATCAAGCATGTCTATACGATCCATAATCTTGCCTTCCAAGGTAATTTTGGAGCTGATATGCTGGAATCTTGTCTTGGGTTAGGCAACTATGTGTTTGATAATGGAAATGTGAAATTTGATGGCGGTATTAGCTTTTTGAAAGCAGGTATCGTCTATTCGGATAAGATCACGACCGTGTCGCCAAGCTATGCGGAAGAAATTAAAACGACCCAGTTTGGTGAAAGAATGGACGCAGTCTTACGATTCAGAGAAGCTGATCTCTGCGGTGTCGTCAATGGTATTGATACGAAGATGTGGGATCCAGAGAGTGATGCACTGATTATAAAGAATTATACATTTAAGACTTATAAGAAGGGAAAGGCTGAAAATAAAAAGGCTTTACAGAAGAAGTTAGGTCTTGAAGTGGATGAAAATGTCATGATGCTGGGTCTGGTTTCCAGACTTACATGGCAAAAGGGCATCTATCTGATCATCGAACAGTTATTCAATATCTGCAATCAGCCAATTCAGTTAGTCATTCTTGGAAGTGGCGAAGCAGGGCTTGAAGAGAAACTAAGAGAAGCTGAGTGGGGCAATAAAGGAAAGGTTTGCTTCTATTGTGGCTATAATGAAGCACTGTCACATGAAATTTATGCTGCCAGCGATCTCTTCTTGATGCCATCTCTGTTTGAACCATGTGGTATCTCACAGCTTATCTCTATGCGCTATGGCACATTGCCACTCGTAAGAGAAACCGGTGGATTGAAAGATACGGTACAGCCTTACAATCAATATACCGGAGAGGGCTGCGGCTTCAGTTTCGCTAACTACAATTCGAATGATATGATGCATGTATTGTGGGAAGCCATTGATCTTTACTATAATAACCCGACAGCATGGAAAGGTATTGTGAAGAATGCCATGGAAAAAGATGTTTCCTGGGCTCAAAGTGCAGAATTTTATCTAGGTATATATCGAGAGCTCTGTGGAGAATAGGAATGAAAAGCACTGGTGACAGTGCTTTTTTTTAGAAAGGGGATTCTATGTTACATATTTATAGTGAAAACGAAAAAAAGAAATTAGGATAATTTTGTAGTTATTTATCAGAAATGTCAAGATTTTTGATAATCATGAACGCTGTCTTAACAACACTCATGTTTGGTTTTTCAATTTTTCTTATTTTATGAGAGTGAGCATGAAATAGGTATTTTAATGTCTGTGGAAGAAAAAAGATCAAGGTAGTTTTACAAATTGTACTTGAAATGTGTGTGTTTTTTAAGCATTAAGAATCTCGCTTTATACAGGATTTTGGTAATCTGTATTCTAAATATTTATTGAATCATACAATCGTCGCACAACAAGAAAATCTATGTTATGAGAAGATAATTTACAGAATGAATTAGTGGAGAATTATCAAATTGATATGAGTTAAATATATTTTATGTATGGAGTGCTGGCTATGTGTGCTAGTAATATGTTCTTGGATACTAATAATCTATATTATAAAGATGAAATCACGGAAAATATTAATGTAATCAGGATGAATCGTTTAATAAATCTGTAATGTTTGATGTATGTGTTGCAGCTTTTTACTTGTTCTATAAAATGAATAATAGAAAAAATTTAAATATTTTTGGGAATTTTGTCATTTTGGTGCATATAGAATAGTAGGAGGTATTTAATGCAAATTAAAAAAGATAAAATTCCTTTAGATCAAATTATCAAGATGATCCTAAGAGAAAAAACCGTTCTCTCTATCCTCATGAAGGAGCTTATTGAAGAATATAGTCCTTATTCTTTGAATGAAATTGAACAATGTATCGAACCTCAGGGAGATGTACCCTTACATAGTCGTATGACTTCGGGGCACCGAAATGAAAACAACGAAGATTACAGAAGTATTTATTTTGATTCTCTTGTCTATGCCTCTTTACCACAGGATCATGGAAAGATTGCTATGATTATCAATCTCGAAGCACAGGGCATTTTAAAAGGAAAAAGTCATGTACTTAGTAGAGGGAACTACTATACCAGTAGAAATATTTCCATGCAGATAGGGAAACTATTTGATCATGGACAATATGACGATATCGTCAAGGTGGTATCGATCTGGATCGTGTTTAATGCACCCTTGTATAAGCAGGGGAGCATTAATCGATATCGGATGAGAGAGGAACATGTTTTAGGAAACGTATGTGAAGATGAGAAATATTTTGATAAACAGGAAATCATTGTGCTATACTTAGGATATAAGGAGAACGAATCGGTTTCATCCAATGTGTTAAGAATATTGCTTGATGAGGGCATGACGGTGGCAAAGAAAAAAGAGGAACTGAGGAAATATGATTTTGAATTGACAGAAAGCCTTGAAGAGGAGGTAGAAGAGATGTGTGATTATAGCTTTTATCTAGAACAGAAATACATGGAAAAAGGTTTGAAAAGAGGAATTGAACAGGGAATTGAACAGGGAATTGAACAGGGAATTGAACAAGGAATTGAACAAGGAATCGAACAAGGAATTGAACAGGGTATTGAACAAGGGATTTGTTCATCTTTATGTTCTTTGATGGAGAATATGAAAATTAATTTACAGGAAGCTATGAAGTTATTAAATGTTCCTGAAAGTGAATATGAACAGTATTCTAAGATGTTGAATGTTAAAGAATAATTGATCATTTAGTTATTTAAAAAAAGAAAGAAAATCAAGATAGTGTAAACTAAACTGTGTAAGTTAAAAACGTACCGCTTAACTTATGCAGTTTTTATAATGTCTTTGGCAAAATAGAAGGAAGAAAAGGAAATGACAGATATGGCAAAAAAAAAGAGATTCCAAGACTGTTGCACTCGCACAAGAAATCATCAAACAATTTAACTCAAAACAGCAGAAGATACAAATGAAGCTCTGATAGAATTATTTGGTCCTATCTTTGAAGGACTGTTTCAAGGAGAAATGGGACACCATCTAGACACTTAGAAATGGCTATGAAGCGAAAGAATCTGCCGTCTATACGATTTTAGGATATGATTTGAATGAGTATCCCGAGGAATAGAAGATGTATTCTTCATTTCAACGGATGACGTCAGAGAATTGGAGGAAGGCGCAAAGGCTATCTTTCCTAAAGCTGTCGTACAGCGCTGCATTGTTCATTTAATTCGTAATTCGATCAAGTATGTTCCCAGAAGGAACATAAAAAATTTGCATAAGATCTAAAGAAAATATACGGGGCAGTCAATTTAAAAACAGCCAATTCGGCATTTGAAATATTTAGTAAAACATGGGAGTCATATCCAAAAGCCGTAGAGGTTTGGAAAAAGAATTATAAATTTGTGGAACAATTATATGATTATGGAAGCGATGTTCAACGAATCATGTACACAACCAATGCGATCGATTCCATTCATTCAAGTTTCCGAAAGGTTACAAAAAAAAGTGCATTTCCAAATGAAAACGCCCTTTTTAAACTCTTGTATTTAAGATGCAAAGAACTTATTCGAAATTGGCCCCATGTTCTCAATCAGCTAAAGGTAAATCCTTTGTTCCCTCAACACATTGAGAAAAATTTAAATTTGTTTTTTAATAATTTATTTACACACTTTTCTTGACAAATCCAAAATCAAAATACCCTCATGATTTTTTTTATTGATTTATATATTTATTTGCTGATGATCGATTGAATGTTCTTTAAACGGATTGAAATTGTTCCATCCTGTTCATTGACAAATTCAACAAATTCCCTGCTGTTCATAAAATCAATAGGAATCGTAATTTCAATACCATTATCTGTTTTAATTTTCTGGGTCTTCTGCTGTTTGCTTAATTTTATGTTTTCTACACTGACCGTTTCTTCAATCCCCTGTTTTTTCATCTCGTCTTTAAATTCGCTTTGTGCGATCGGATTTTCAAATAATAATTCCGCAATTTCATTCGTTTCTATCTGACTTCCTTCTTCGATGCTTTCTTTGACAGCTGTTTTTAAAGCAGGGATCGTTTTGAGCTCATTGAGATGATATTTAGTCGTAAGATTTTCTACGCACTGGCTGATTGCCGACATTGCTTCTTTGTAGCTGGGTTTTGCTTTACAGGAAAGGATATCTTCCAATACATAGCGTTTGGTCGTTTGAAAGATATAGGGATTTTCGATCAGTTGTAAATGGGAAGTGGCATATTCCACGATAAAAATTTTATCTTCTTTCATGATATTGCTTGAAAAAAGAGTCTTATATAATACAAAATCATTTTGAATCTGAGCGTCATCGCTGTGAGTAGCATGTGTAAGCTTTGAAAAATTAACATTATCAATACCTACCAAGTAACGGATATCTTCATGCTTGACCTCCGCAAAGATAAAATCACTGGTTTGAAAAAGATTCCATTTTCTTTTTTCTTCAAAGATATGATGAGCAATCTGTACAGACAGCTTTACAAAGTCATTGTGATTTGTCTTATAGTCAAAGATCCATTGTTCAACAGGACTGTTGACAAAATGCGCTTCTTTTCTATTTTGACTGTTAAAGATCTTTTTGAGCTTGCTTTCAATATGTGGGTAGATATCTTCATTGATTTTTTCTATTTCCTGATCACTGGGTACAAAGATGTTTTGCTGGGTATCCATGATATGAAGAATGAGTTTTTGTATTTCCATATATCCTCCTTTTGCGTGCTTTCTATCTTAACATAAGGGGAGGGGAGATGCAAATATCTCAAATGTAATATAAAAATGTATGAAAATATTTACCAAAATATTGCTAACGCTTACAAATTCGTGTAGAATAAAATTAAAGAAAAGAGAGGTGAATGAGATGAGGACTTTAAAACGAATCATTTTATCAATCTGTCGAAGACCGGCACAATCAGTGATCATGTTTTTGATTGTGTTTATATTAGGTAATATTTTATTTGCTTCTATTTCTATCAATTTCTCTTGTGATAATGTCAGCAAAGAAATTCGTCGTCAAGTAACATCAACCATTCAGATCAAACAGACAAATACGAGCATTACACATGATAAACTCATGAAATTTGGTGAATTGGTCGATGAATTGCAAGATCATGAAAGTGTGAATCAGATATTTCCGATACGTACGTTAAACTTAGCGTATTTTGTTGAAACTGAAGAGGGTGACTACAAAATGGTGGGAGATACATTTACGGGAATATCAACAGTTGAAAACCTGCCATATGATTATAAGATCATTGAGGGTAGAAACTATACGCAGGAAGATTTAGATAGTGAGATTCCTAAGATCGTCGTACAGGATTATTGGAATGAGTATCATGTGGGAGATTTCTATACGGTTCAGTTAAAGGATTATGTGATCTCAGAGGAAAGTTTTGGCCCTGTACCTGAAATTGTTGCCGGTCCTGAGTTTTCTTTTGAGGTGATTGGGGTTTATCGGAATAAGGAATTAAAGAAAGATTATTATCATTCTTCTTGGACAGAGGATACAATCGTTTCCAATCATGCACTTGATCAGCTTTATGAGGCTCAACAGCAAGTTTTGGAGGCACATTCCCAGGAAGATAAAGAGGTATTTCTTTCAAGAAATTTTGATAATATCCGTACACAGTTTCCAAATATTGTTTATGAGGAAATCTCTATTGATGTGAAAGGTATGGATGCCTGTGAACAATTAGAAGAAGAAATCAGAAATGATGATCGTTATCCGAATGGCTTTTTCAATATGGAATCTTCGATGGATGATTATCGTTATGTGCAGGGACCTGTGGAGAATCTGAAAGCTTTGGCAGATGTGGCAATGGGGGCAAGCGTTGTTCTAATTGTTGTTCTGCTGTGTCTGGTTTCAATGCTTTTCCTTAGAAATCGTAAGCATGAGATCGGTATCTTAATGGCCTTGGGAGAAAGAAAGAGAAATATTCTGATACAGTATGCAGGTGAAATCGTACTTGTGGGCATGCTGGCGACAACGTTTGCGTTATTTAGCGGAAATAAATTGGGAGAAATAATCTCGAATGAATTTATTAAGATACAGGTAGATGTGGATAGTGAAATTGAATATAGTGAGCGTCATGAAGGCGAAGTAACTCAGCTGGATATGATGGAAGCCTACAAAGTTGAGATAGATTCACAATATATTTGTGCGATTTATGGTATAAGCTTTGTGATCATGATCGGTGTGAGTGGTGTATTGGTTTTATATATAATCAGGTTGAAACCTAAGGATGTATTGATGTAGGAGGGAGATTATGCTTTTAATTATTGCGATTGAATTAGCTTTGATCATTGCTTTGTTAGTGATTTTAATTTTAGGTTTATTTCCAAATAAAAAATAAAAGGGGAGAAAATCATGTATGTATTAGAAACAAAAGATTTATATTTTACTTATCCGGATGGAGATGGACGAAAGATCATCCTGAATGATGTGAGCGTGTCGTTTGAACTGGGAAAGTTTTATACGATCCTGGGAAGCAGCGGATCCGGGAAGACGACCTTTCTATCCTTGATAGCGGCACTGGATAAGCCTGAAAAGGGAGAGATCTTATATTGCGGTGAAAATATTGAAAAGGTAGGCTATGAGCGATATCGAAGGAATGATATCGGAATCGTGTTTCAAAGCTATAATCTGATACCTTATATGAATGCCTTAGAAAATGTGATGGTGGCGATGTCGATCGGCGATCATCACTGGGAAGGAAATATGAAAGAAAGAGCGTTGGAGATACTGGAAAGTGTCGGGATCGATGGCAGCAAGGCAACAAGAAGGATCAACCGGTTAAGCGGAGGGGAGCAGCAGCGAGTAGCGATCGCACGGGCGATTTCCACAGATGCGAAGGTGATCCTGGCAGATGAGCCGACAGGGAACCTGGATGGGAAGACGAGCGAAACGATCATTGAAATCTTTAAAGAGCTGGCACATGAACAGGAGAAGTGTGTGATCATGGTGACACATTCAGAGAAGATAGCAGGCGAGAGTGATATCGTATTGAAGCTGAATACCGATATTCAAAATTTTGAGGTCAGAGGATCATGAAATGGGCAAAAAGGGCATGGCTAAGCATCATAAGAAGGCCATTTAAAACACTGCTGCTTTTTCTGGTGATTTTTGTGATGGTTACTTTATTGGCAGGTTCTTTGTCGATCATCATGGCAAGTGGCAAGATCAAGGAACAGTTAAGCGAAGGTATTGGACCTGAGGGAACGATCACGATGGATTATAGTTATGAAAATCCTGATTTAAATGAGATGTTTACTTATTCTTTTCTTGAGAATTATGTGGATACGATGGAGAGCTTATGTGCAAATGAAAATGTCATAAGCTGTGAATATCATGTTAATACTTTAGCGAATGCATTGTATTCTGATTTATGGGGAAATGAAAATGCATTGGGAAGCGTTATCGCTTCTTTGTATGGTACCAATGTAACAGAACCGGCTTTAATTAAGGAAGGTACCTTGCATCTGACACAGAATCTTTCAGGACGTTTCTTTACTCAGGAGGAAATTGATAATGGAGAATTTGTCATTCTTACCAATCGTGATCTGGCGAAAGCTTCTTCTGGACTTTCGACAGGTTTGTGCAAGGTAGGAAATGAAGTTACATTATCGATTCCGATCAATTATAATTATTTGGATAACGGTGATGTTGAGGTAGAGTATTATAAATTTAATGCGAAGGTGATTGGTACTTTTTCCGGTGATGGAGGAGATTCGCGTATTTATATTCCAAATAAAGCATTGATGAAGATATTGGAAGAGGCAGACAGCTTTTTTGCGATGCGTAATTGTCATGCTGATTATGCAGCTTTTAGAGTGAGTGATCTGGAAGCGATGGATGCCTTTGATGAACTGGCGAAAAAGACCGTACGTGAAGTACCGGGTGCCAGTTATGAATCATCGACAACGATTTACAAGAAAAATGCAGGTCCGGTAGAAAATCTGGATACGATCGCGAAAGTGATCTTTGTTGCAGCGCTGATTGCAACCATTATTATTTTAAGCTTGGTCGTTGTTTATTTCATGCAGGACAGGCGCAAGGAAATCGGTATTTATGCCTCTTTAGGAGAAAGTAAGAAGCATATCATCTCTCAGCTTGTTTTAGAGGTTGCTTTAGTGGCCGTCATTGCGATTTCTGCAGCCAGTGCCAGCGGACTCTTTTTAGGAAATAAGTTATCGGATTATATGCTGGAAATCCAGCGTTATGTGCAGCGACAGCAAGATCTCGGTGATCTGGCGAATTTACCGGTGATTTATAAACCGATGTTTAGTGACAGGCTGGATACTCGTGATGCTGTGATCGATAATTTTGCCATTGAAGCGGATGCGCAGTATTTTGTAACGCTTTATGTTGTTGGTGAAGTAACCGTACTTATTTCTTGTGGTTTTTCGATGATCTATCTGACGAGGTTTCGTCCAAAGGAAATTATGATGTAGAGGGCTTGCCCTCTTTTCTTATTGTTTTTTTGCTTTTATATGGTAGTATAAAGATAATGGAGTGATGATATGAAACAATGTATTATTTTTGATATGGATGGCACGTTATGGGATTCGAGTGAATCTGTGCTGGCTGCCGGTAATGAAGTGATTGAAAAAAGATTGGGGATCAAAAATTATTTGAATCAGGATATCATGAATCAGGTCATGGGGCTTGAAATTGAAGAGATTGCAAATATTTATTTTCCTCAGCTTGATCCTGATGAAAGATTAAAGCTTACTCTGGAATGCCTGGATAATGAAAATAAATATATTGCCAAGCATGGAGGAATCCTTTATGACGGAGTAGAGGAAACATTGGCCAAGCTTTCACAAAAGCATGATCTCATGATTGTTACCAATGCACAGGATGGCTATGTGGAAGCGATGTTTGCGGCACATCCGCTAGGACAATATTTTAAGGATTATGAAACACATGGACGAACAGGACTTGTGAAAGGTGAAAATCTGAAGCTGATCATGAAGCGCAATGGATATCAGGATGCCTGCTATGTCGGTGATACGATGAAGGATTATGAAGCTTGTGAGCTTGCCGGCATTCCGATGATCTATGCATCTTATGGTTTTGGAAAAGTGGCAAATGCATGGAAGACAATCGATCATTTTTCTGAATTGCTGGATTTGTTTGAAGGTATGTGATTTTAGTAACAAAGATGCACTGAAATGTTGAGTCAAAAAAATTTTAGTGGTATAATAGGAACGAAATAGAGGAGGATTTTTAGTTATGGCTAAAAGAACAGTCAAAGATTTAGACGTTGCCGGAAAACGCGTCATTGTCCGTGTTGACTTCAACGTTCCTAGAAAAGACGGTGTTATTACCAATGATAACCGTATCATGGCCGCTTTACCTACAATTAATTATTTAATTGAAAACAAAGCAAAAGTTATTTTAATGTCCCACTTAGGCAAGGTCGATCACAAGGATCCTGAAAAGTGCGAAGCTGACAAGAAGAAAAACGATATGGCAGTTGTAGCTAAAAGACTGGCAGAAGTTGTTGATACAAAGGTAACATTCGTACCTGTTACACGTGGTGAAGAGCTTGAAAAGGCTGTTGCTGATCTGAAAGACGGCGAAATCGTTTTAGTTCAGAATACACGTTATGAAAAAGGTGAAAGCAAGAATGATCCTGAATTAGGTAAATACTGGGCAAGCCTTGGTGATTTATTCGTAGAAGATGCCTTTGGTTCAGTACACCGTGCACATGCTTCTACTGTTGGTATCCCTACTCACTTGCCAAGTGCTTTAGGTTTCCTTGTAGAAAAAGAAGTGAAGATGTTAGGTGCTGCTGTTGATACACCGGTTCATCCGTTTGTTGCAATCATTGGTGGTGCAAAAGTATCTGACAAGATTGCTGTTGTTGACAATCTGCTGAAGATTGCTGATAAGGTCATCATCGGTGGTGGTATGGCTTATACATTCCTGAAAGCAAAGGGATATGAAGTAGGACAGTCATTGCTGGAAGAAGACCGTGTTGAAATGGCTAAGGAATATCTTGAAAAAGCTGGCGATAAATTGGTATTGCCAATTGATAATGTCGTAGCTGACAGATTTGCGGAAGATGCAAATACGAAGGTTGTAGATTCCGATAAGATCCCGGCTGATTGGCAGGGTCTTGACATTGGACCTAAGACTGTTGAGCTTTACAGAGAAACTTTGAAGGGTGCTAAGACGGTTGTATGGAACGGTCCGATGGGCGTATTTGAAATGAAGCCATTTGCTAATGGTACATTAGAAGTATGCAAGGCTATTTCTGAATTGCCGGATGCTACTACAGTTATCGGTGGCGGAGATTCTGCTGCTGCAGCTATTCAGCTCGGATTTGGTGACAAATTCTCTCACATTTCTACAGGTGGAGGAGCATCACTTGAATACATGGAAGGAAAGGTATTACCGGGTATTGCGGTAATTGAAGATAAGTAATATGAGAAAGCCTATTATTGTTGGAAACTGGAAAATGAACAAAACGATCGCTGAAGCGGTTGAATTTATCAATGCTGTTGATCCTGCATGCCATGATGGTGCTACTTATGGTGTAGCTACTTCATTCTTGGCATTGAATGAAGCAAACAAAGCAGCAAAAAATCTGATCGTGGCTGCAGAAAACTGCCACTTTGCTGATAGCGGTGCTTATACGGGTGAAGTCAGTGTACCGATGCTGGAAGAAATCGGCATCAAATACTGCATCATCGGACATTCAGAACGTCGTCAGATGTTTGGTGATACAGATGAAACGGTTAATAAGAAAGCAAAGCGTTTGATTGAAGCAGGTATCACACCAATCGTTTGTATCGGTGAAACAGAAGCTCAGTTTGATGCAGGTGAAACTGAAAAAGTCATTCGTGATCAGTTAACCGGAAGCCTGGCTGACTTATGTCCAAAATGTGTAGCTAATATCGTCATTGCTTATGAACCTATCTGGGCTATCGGAACAGGTAAATCAGCTACAAAAGAAATTGCACAGAATTGCTGTCACATCGTTCGTGATCAGATCAGAGTGATGTATGGTGATGAAGCGGCTGATAAGGTACGTATTCAGTATGGCGGAAGCGTTAAGCCTGAAAACATTGCGGAATATATGGCTATGGAAGACATCGATGGTGCTTTAGTTGGTGGAGCTTCATTGAAGGTTGATTCTTTCAAGGAATTGATTGAAAAGACAAAATAAGTTAAATTGAAGACGGTCTGAGTACAGGCTGTCTTTTTTTATGACTGTAAAAAAGGTAAAAATAATTATATGATTTTACTGGATATTTATGATATCATATAAGAGTGAAAAGGCTTTCATAAACATGATGACAGGAGGATTGATTATGAAAAAAATGACAGCTTATTTACTGGGACTTGCACTTATGATATCTATGACAGCTTGTTCATCTGCTGATTCTGATGATAGCGGTGAAAGCAATGATAATACTCCGGTGGAAACAGAAGAAATTTCATTTGAAGAAATTACAGTGGTTGATAATGAGCAGTGTACGATCAAAATTACCGGGATCGAACCTGACAATATGTGGGGCTATACGTTAAATGCTTATTTAGAAAATAAATCAGAGGATAAAACATATATGTTCTCAGTTCAAAATGCCTCGGTCAATGGTTTGCAGACAGATCCTTTATTTGCGACAACAGTTGCTGCCGGTAAGAAATCAAATGAAGAAATTAATTTTTCTGAAGATCTGAGCAGTTATGGATTAACTGACTTTACAGATATTCAGCTTACTTTCAGGGTTTATGATAATGATGATTGGATGGCTGATGATGTAGCGCTACAAACGGTTCATGTTTACCCTTATGGCGAGGATAAAGCAACTGCCTTTGTTAGGGAAAGTCAGTCAACAGATCATGTGATCGTAGATAATGAGAATGTAACGATCATTGTCACAGGATATGATGAAGATGGTATTTGGGGTTATACGATGCATCTTTACCTAGTAAATAAAACAGATAGCGAGGTTATGTTTAGTGTCGATGATGTATCGGTCAACGGCTTTATGGCGGATCCTTTTTGGGCAGCCAGCGTAGCTGCAGGAAAAGCTGCTTTCTCTGATGTATCTTGGTCAGATTCCACATTTGAGGAAAATGATATTACAACAGTAGAAGAAATCGGAATGACGTGGAGCGTATATAATAATGAAGATTGGACACAAGATGATATTTATAATGAAACGGTTGTTTTAAATCCATAATATAGACGGTGATTTTACAGGAACACTGAAGGTGTTCCTTTTAATATATGGAAGTCTTGCATGACAGCATCATGCTTATTTTTATCATATTCCAAGTGAAAATAAAACCTATCAATCTGACACTTAATGTATATATGATCAGTTTGACAACTGCATATTTGATGCAAAAGAATATTTCATGGTTTTCTCGACATTGTTTTTCAATGTGACAGTATATGATAACTTCAAAGGAAATATGTATGAAAAAAAGGATTGGGACCGTCATGTGTCTGAGTGGCATCTTATTATTGATACAGCCGGATTTTAAAAGTGATGAGGTGGCGATGATGCTGAATTATATCGTGGTGCATTATTGGCCGATCGGACTGATCGTAGCCGGAGCTTTTATGATGAATCAAAAACAAAAACCACGAAGAAATAAGAATTAAACCTTTATTTTAAATGGTGCTTGTGATATACTTTGTGTGTAAAAATTAACAAGGGAGGATTTTAAATTATGCCTATTATTATTGATGTTTACGCTCGCGAAGTCATTGACTCTCGTGGTAACCCTACTGTGGAAGTAGAAGTTACAACTGATTCAGGCGCATTTGGACGCGCTATGGTACCATCTGGTGCTTCTACTGGTGAAAGAGAAGCTCTGGAGCTTCGTGACGGTGATAAATCTCGTTTCTTGGGTAAAGGTGTTTTAAAAGCTGTTGCCAATGTAAATGACATTATTGCTGATGAAATTATCGGTATGGATGTTACAGATCAGGTAGCTATCGATACGAAGATGATCGAATTGGATGGTACGAAGGATAAGTCTAAATTCGGTGCCAATGCTATTTTAGGTGTTTCTTTGGCATGTGCTCATGCAGCTGCTGATTACTATGGAATGCCTTTATATAGATATTTAGGTGGTTTCAATGGTAAGACTTTACCGGTTCCTATGATGAATGTATTAAATGGTGGAAGCCATGCTGACTCTACAGTTGATTTCCAGGAATACATGATCATGCCTGTTGGTGCTAAGTCTATCAACGAAGCATTAAGAATGGGTGCTGAAACATTCCATAACTTACGTAAGGTATTGAAGGGCAAAGGATACAACACAAATGTTGGTGATGAAGGTGGATTTGCTCCTAGCTGCCGTGAAGGTAACGAAGAACCATTGGAATTGATCGTTGAAGCTATCAAGGCTGCCGGATATGTTCCGGGTGAAGATATCTGCATCGCAATGGACGTTGCTGCCAGTGAATTCTACAACCCTGAAACTAAGAACTATGATCTTGCAAAATCAGGTCAGGGAACAAAGACTACTGATGAAATGATCGATATGTTTGCTGAATGGGTAGAAAAATATCCAATCGTTTCTATCGAAGACGGTCTTGGTGAAAGAGATTGGGATGGATGGAAGAAGTTAACTGAAAGACTGGGTGACAAGATCCAGTTGGTTGGTGATGACTTATTCGTTACAAATCCTGCTATCTTAAAAGAAGGTATTGAAAAGCACATCGCTAATGCGATCCTGATCAAGGTTAACCAGATCGGTACATTGACAGAAACTTTCGATGCTATGGAAATGGCTAAGGAAGCTGGTTATACAGCTGTTGTATCTCACCGTTCAGGTGAAACAGAAGATACGACGATTGCTCATATCGCTGTTGGCTTCAATGCAGGACAGATCAAGACAGGTTCTATGTCAAGAACTGACCGTATTGCTAAATACAACGAATTGATCAGAATTGCTGATGATCTGGGAGCTAGTGCTAAGTACTTAGGTAAATCTGCATTCTACAACATCAATAAATAGTTTATATTATGATGAAAAGTGGCATGGCTTCGGCTGTGTCGCTTTTATTATGCCGAAGATTCAGCCTAAGTAATGACTATATTGGATAAAAAGACCGTTACTCTTCAAAAAATAAAGATAAAACAGTATGCACATAAAAAATATGATATAATTTTTATATTGGTAAATGAAGTGAGGTATTTATGGAAAGGCCATTTAGTTATACGATCTATCAGCAAGGAAAGAAGCTGTATCAGAATATGAAGGTCAGCAATCTTTCGGTAAATGGTAAAACGGTTGAAGGAAGGGTCATGGATCACAAGCTTCATAAGGTAAAGCTTGTTTTTAATGAAGCTAAGCAGTTAAGTGCAAAATATTGTGATTGTACTTACGCAAAAGTCTATCATGAGTGTCCACATAGTGCTGCCTTATTCATTCGGTATATGAATGAAGGGACTCAGGAACCAAGAAAGGAAACGCTGCGTACTCTCTATAATGTCTATATTTCCAGTAAATCCAAACCTAATCTAAAGGATTATCAGGAGTTTGAGTCAAGGCTTTTAAATCGTCTGGTCGTTCTGTCAAAAGAGGGTTCGTGGGAAACAATCAAAGAATACTGTGAAGAAATTCCACGTATTACTTATCCGATAAATCGTATTCATTTTCTTGTTCATCACATGATTCGCTCTTTGAATACTTTGATCAAAGATGAAAAGTTTTATGATCTGATTTTTCAATGGGGAATAGATTCTTTATCATGGAACAAAAATATTTATTTTCATCCTTATTTTTTGAATCTGATACAGAAAAAAGAAGCCTCAGAAGTCCAACAGATCTGTGATAACCTGCTTATGCAGATGCCGCTTGTTTTAAATGAGGCCTTATGTTCCCGCATTTTAATGATTTTAAGTGAAAAATCACAATTAGGCTATAAGGAATTCAGACAAAAATATGATCAATTTAAAAATTCTGAAGCAATGGTTTATTTAGAGGCTGTTGATCTTGTAAATGGTAAAGACTATTCCTCTGCCATGAAGCTGATTCAATCGTATCAGAAGACCCATAAAAATATGGCACTTGCAAAGGAAATGAAAGCTCTTTATGAAAAAGCATGGATACAATGTGATCCGTCTGGTTATGTTTCACAGCTTGTTCAGCGATTAAGCTATTGGAATCCTGACTTTAGTGAGATCATACGTGCCAAAGAGCTTCTTAAGGATAAATGGAAATATATCTCACAGGATATCTATGATAAGGTCAGAAAGAAAACAGATGGTTATTCCTTTGAACAGTTCATCAATGAACAGCAGGAATGGGAATATGTGGTTCATCTTCTTTACAGGGAACCGACACTGGATAATATTGAAGTATATGGCAAGATGATCCAAGAAAGAGATGAGGAGTTTTATGCACAGGTTCTCCTTGAAGCACTGATAAATACGGCTGATAAGTCGAGAAGCACCAAAGCTTATGAAATGATTATTGATTATCTTGAAGAATACCGGTATCGTTATCAGGATAATAAAAGGGTCGAATATATGATTTATTATTTAAAGAAATTGAATCCAACGAAAAATAAGCTCATTGAGTTGCTGGATGATGTCATGGGGGAAATGTATGGAACTTCAGATTGAGAATTACATAAAAAATAAAACCAGTCTATCTATTGCACATCGTTATGAACAATATGATAATGTTGTCTTATTAGATATCTGTGATTTAGGTAATCATTATGAAATTCATGGAGCAGTAGATGTGCTCGGAAGGATCTATGACGTTTTCTTTGTTTTGGATAAAAGTGGAAAGCTTTTGGAATACAACTGTAATTGTTCCTATTGTGATTCTGACCCATGTGCACATATCGGAGCGGTCATGCTGAAGATCAACCAATTGGATATTGATCATTTTCCATATCACTATGAAAAGGATCTGGAACATGAAATTCTTGAAGAAAGAAAGAAAAGTGCTGAAAGGCGAGAATCGGCGCATCTTATGGAAATGACTTCTATGGGAAGAAAGATCATGGAAATGCGCAAGATGGATTATCAGCGGCAACTGGATCGTATCATCACAAATGAACGTTATGAGATCGAAGCTTCTTTAAATGAAGGATATGGTCATCATTTGAGCTTGACATTTAAGATAGGAAACGAAAAAAAATATGTGATAAAAAATATATCACTTTTTTTGGAAATGATGAATCATCAAACATTTCATACTTATGGCAAGCAATTATCAATGACTCATCAAATAGAATCCTTTGATGAATTAGGACAGAAACAGATCCATTTCATGGAAGAAATGGAAAGGCGTCTAAGAAAAAAAGAGTATTATTATACATCCCAATTGGGACGTTCCATTAATTTGGATAATGATAATATTGATGATTTCTTTTATGTTTATGAAGATGCGGGAGGCAGTAATTTCAGCTGTCAAAGGGAAGAGAAAAAGATTGAGCTTCGCTGGCAGGAAAAAAGTAAATATGATGAGCTTTCTTTAGTAACGGATTTATCATCATATATATGCGGAAATCGTAATTTGTATATGTTGGATCATTCTAAAAACAGCTATGAATTTCATTGTATCGTTCTGGATGATCAAGGAAGAGCCATTGATCTGATCAAGCAGCTGCTTTTACATCCTATCTGGATATTAAAGGAAGAACGCAATGAATTTTATAAGTATGTTTTAGATAATCTGACAGATTATTTTGATATTATGAATCTGTTTGAACTGCCGAACAGTCAGCTTGAGAAGATCAAGATCTTCGGAGATATCAACGATGAAGGCGATGTCGTAGTAAATGTGGAATATCTGTATGAAGACCAGCATCACAGCATGGGACTTACAAATGAAAATTTGCTGACCTATGAACAGGATCTTGTAGAAAGCTATATTCGTAAATATGCATCAGGCATCCAAGAAGGAGTTGCGGTTTTTGATAGTAATGAGGAAAATACCTTGAGCTTTGTAGAAGAAGGTTTTACTTTCTTACAGAACTATGGTGATGTTTATATCAGTGAATCCCTGAAGAAGTTTAATGAACATAAAATGTATCGGATCAATGTAGGTGTACGTTATGAAAGCGATCTTTTATCTATTGATATTCAAAGTGAGGATTTGCCTAAGGATGAAATTTCTTCGATCTTGTCACAATACCGGCGAAAGAAGAAGTTTTATCGTTTAAAAAACGGCGAACTGATACATTTAAATTCACCGGCTATTGAAGAGCTAAGCGGGATCATGGATGATTTTCATTTAGATGTAAAGGATATAGCCAATGGTGAATTTGCCTTGAATCCTTATCGTCTTTTTGCGGTTGAACAGGAAGCCAATGCTTCTAAAAATATCGTTTTTGAACGAAGCCGGTCTTTTAAAAATGCTTTGGAGCATTTTACTGTTCAGGCAATAGATGAGATGAAGATTCCTAGTCAATACGAGGATATCCTTCGTGAATATCAAAAAGAGGGTGTCAAATGGATGCAGTTATTAAATAGCTATCACTTTAACGGTATCTTGGCAGATGATATGGGTCTTGGAAAGACGCTTCAGGTCATTGCGCTGATCGAAGGATTACAAACAGAACTTCCGTGTATCGTTGTAGCGCCTTCTTCGCTCGTATATAATTGGATGGATGAGGTAGAAAAATTTTCTAAGCAGCTGCGGGCAATATGTATTGTCGGGAATCAGGAAAACCGCCGTCATTTATTAGAAGAGAAAGCAGATCTCTATATTACCAGCTATGACTATATGCGTCGGGATGGCGAATTGTATGAAGACAAGCAATTTGAATATGTGATATTGGATGAAGCTCAGTATATCAAAAATCAGAAAACACAAAATGCGATTTCTGTAAAGAAGTTAAAGGCAAATCATAAGCTGGCTCTGACAGGGACACCGATTGAAAATTCATTGGCAGAGCTGTGGTCAATCTTTGATTTTCTTATGCCGGGCTATCTGTTTAACTATCATTATTTTTTGAATCATTATGAAAATGATATCGTAAGAAATGATGATGAGGAAAAGAAGAAAAAGCTGAAACAGCTTGTTACTCCTTTTATTTTACGTAGAAATAAAAAAGAAGTGTTACAGGAGCTTCCGGATAAAATTGAAAAAGTACAATTGATTGATTTTAGTGAAGAAGAAAATAAGCTTTATCTGGCTCATCTGGCAAGTGTCAATAAGGAATTGAATGCAATGATGGGAAATGAAAAGGTAGATAAGATTGCGGTATTGGCCATGTTGACAAAATTGCGTCAGATTTGTTGTGAACCCCGTCTTTTGTTTGACAATATCTATGATTCATCAAGCAAGATGAAGGCTTGCATGGATTTAGTCGTTAATCTGAAAGAAAATTCACAGAAGGTATTGATCTTTTCTTCTTTTACGAGCGTGTTGGATTTAATTGAAAGGGAATTAAACTTATTAAATATCTCCAGTTATAAGCTGACAGGGCAGACGAGCAAAGAAGAAAGAAGAGAGTTGATTCAGAAATTCCAAAGCGATGATACAGAAGTCTTCTTGATCTCATTGAAAGCAGGAGGTACGGGATTAAATCTAACTGCTGCACAGGCGGTGATCCATTTTGATCCATGGTGGAACATTTCTGCCCAGAATCAGGCGACAGATCGTGCGTATCGCATCGGACAGGAAAAAAATGTCCAGGTATTTAAGCTGGTCATGAAAAACAGTATTGAAGAAAAGATCTTAAAGCTTCAGGAAAAGAAGAAAGATCTGGCAGACAGCTTTGTAGAGAATAATGAAGGCAGCTTATCAAAGATGGATAAGGATGATATCATGGAATTGTTTAAGATATAAAGAAAGAATGACTAAGAAAAGCAGGTAAAACTGCTTTTTTTATAAAATTTGTCATTTTTTTATGAGATAATTGTTATATAAATGAAAGGATACAGGAAATGAGGAAAGATATACTTGAAATGATTTATCATAAATATTATTACTCATTATTTTTGTATGCTTATTCATTGACCCACCATATTCACGATGCAGAAGATTTAGTATCTGAAACTTTCATTAAAGCATTTTTAAGCTATGAAGAAAATTCAGGAAATATTAAAAATTGGTTGTTAGTCGTATTAAAAAATCTTTTTATCAATGAATATAAAAAGAAAAAAAGATATGTTGATTATCCCATAGAATCTATAGGAAATACTTATGAAATTTTAAAAAATATCATTCATGATGATCGTAAACGATGGATGTATAGTAAGATTTATGAATTGAAAGAGCCTTCTCAAAGTATCATTTTACTTCAAATTCAATTTGAACTTAACGATAAAGAAATCGCAGAATATTTACATTTATCTGTTGATGCAGTACGGACAATTCGTTATCGCACAAAAAAACATTTAAAAGAGTTGGCAGAAAAGGAGGGATGGTTATGAATGATAGAAAGTTTGATGATTTGCTTGAACTTCATGAAGAAAATATTGGGAAAAAAATAACGATTTCAATTAATAAAAGGATTTATAAAAAGGTCATATCTTTAATTTTAATAACTGTCATAGTAATAACAGGTGGATATTATGGAGTAAACTATTTTACGAAATCTGTACAGTATGATCCTTATAGAGAAACAATAGTAGAACCTTTTTCTCTTTATTCTTATTTATATGATGATTTAGAAGGATCGAGTTATGGCTATTTTCAAAATTTCTTGCTTCAAACGTATGCTTATGTTTTTTATCCTGGATATTATTACGATGGCAGCGCAGAGGTCAGTGATTTAGGGTTTGGAAAATATGAGCTTTCAGGGAATTTGTACAGAATTTTTGAAGGAATTGAAATAGGGAATAATAAGTCTTATTTGCTTTCTAATTCAAAAAATGAATTATTTTCAAAATTTAAATATGTATCATTCATAAATTCGGAAGATCAGTTGTCATCTTATGAAAAAAATAAAACTGATATTATAGAAGAAATTCTGCTTTTGCCGGATACAAGTATCTTTGAATGCTATGTTTTATATAAAACGCCGATTTCTTTAAATGAATGGCAGATAAAAGCTGATGTTATATATGCATTAAGTTATTTTGATGAACATGTTGCTGCTGGTTTTTCTTTATTAACACCTTTATTTGATGAGCGTCTAAATGAATTTTATCCATTTTATTCGATTACTGATTATTCTTCAGATGTGTTATATGCTCATTATGAAACATTTTTAAATATTCTTTTGAATCACAAAGATTTCTTAAAGACGGTTAATGAGGAAGAGATTATAGCGTTGCTTGAAAACGAAAAAGAAAAGGTGGATGATAAGAAGGTTGAAATACAAGGATATGTTGCGTTTGCATCAAAAGATGAAATCATGGAAATGATGAATGATGATAATACGCTTTATGTAAATATTCATGATGTGAAATATTCTTCTTTTGAAAAATAATAAAAAAATCCTATGCAGAATATAAAGCATAGGACTTTTTAATACAGATTACTCTGCTAATTCTTCTAATCCGGCCACTTCTTCGACAGGAAGTGCAATGACAATTCCCCGTGCCGGTGTCTTCATACCGCATTCATGAGATATGGCGGACATGATTGCTGATTTTTTATTCTGTGGAACAATGATCAATACCATTTCCTGTTCTTCAAGCATGGTAATTCTTAAAAAACGAACGACTTCGTCCGAACCAAAACGACGTCCTTTTAAAAGTGTACCGCCTTTGGCACCGGCGCTTTTCGCAGCATGAACGACATCCTCGCTATATCCATGATTGACAGCTGTCAGAATTACGGAATATTCTATTTTATCTTTCATGATGATTTCTCCTTCCTTTATATCTGAAATGATAGGAATGTCTTGTGTATCAAGCAAATGACGGATGCCATCCTGCATACCCGTGACTGGAATGGTGACGGCAACACCTTTTCCCTTCTTTTGAAAAGCCATGATCTGACTGATCTTGAAAAGAATTTTGTAGGAAAAGAGTTCTGGCATCAGACATACGGTAATGATACGTTTCGTTCCGCTTAGTCCCCACATATCGAGGATCTCAGAGGTTGCTGTTCCTTTTCCATAGCATTGATAAAAGATAGGAATGTGCAGCTCATGTAATGCTTTTTCTAATTTATGCTCATCATCAGCATGGGTGATCATTAAAAGCATTCGCTGATGGAGTTCTTTTTCTTTATATATCATTCACTTATCTCCTCATCTTCTAATAATACGATATCATCTGATACTTCTTCCACAGGCAATGCCTCCAATTTTTTAGCTTTTCTGCCATAGATAAAGCCCATGATCTGAATGGCGATCAAAGGAGTCATCGCTACCATGGCCACAACACCGAAAGCATCTTTTACGACATCTCCTCCTGCGGACAGACAGGCACCCATGGCCATTGGCAAAAGGAAGGTCGTCGTCATGGCACCGCTGGCAACGCCTCCTGAATCAAAAGCGATGCCCACAAATACATTTTCTACAAAATGACTTAATGTCAGAGCAATGATATAACCGGGAATAAGGATATAATAAATATTGATTCCTGTTAACACCCTTACCATCGCAAGCCCGACGGCAAAGGCAACACCGATCGATAAGCAAAGATTCATGGCATTCGCTGAAATGCTTCCGGCGGTAATTTCTTCGACCTGATTATTCAACACTTGAACCGCAGGCTCAGCTTTTACGATATAATAGCCGATGACCATACCGATCGGAATCAATATCCAAGAATAATCAGTAGCTGCCAGCGAGCTTCCAAGCAGATTGCCCACAGGTGCAAAACCGACATTGACTCCTGTCAGAAATAATATCAGTCCGATGATCGTATAGATAAAACCGATGCTCATACGTATGACCTGACGTTTGCTGTATTGTTTTGCAATTAATTGAAAAATGATGAAAACAGCTATGATAGGCAAGATGCTGATCAAGACTTCATGGCTGTATTGTGGCAATGCTTGCAGAAATTGAACCATGACGTCCTGTGAGGTAATGATCGGAACGATTTCCACGGCATTGTAAACAGCTTCGCTTGGATGATAGATCATGCCTAATAATAATACCATTAAGATCGGTCCGATACTACAGAAGGCTATCAGACCAAAGCTGTCGCTGACACCCTCTGCATCGCTTCTGGAAGCGGATAGTCCGACACCGATGGCCATGATGAAGGGTACTGTCATCGGCCCGGTAGTAACCCCTCCGGAGTCAAAAGCCACGGCCGTAAATGCATCCGGTGAAAAAAAGGATAATAGAAAGAGGGCAATATAAAGAAGTGTAAGAATTCTTTTTAAAGAGATTCTGAATAAGATTCTCAATACGGCAATGACCAAAAAGATACCCACACCTAAAGCGACCGTCCATATAAGAACCATATTGGGAATAGATGCCACCTGTGCTGCAAGCACCTGCAGGTCAGGCTCTGAAACAGTAATGATCGCACCAACCAAAAAACTGACGATGATGACCAAATAGATGTTTTTCCGCTTGATCATCCAGCCGCCGATGCCCTGTCCCAATATCGTCATGGTCGTTTCAGCACCCAGCTGGAAAAATCCCATTCCGATCGTTAAAAGCAGTGCGCCCATTAAAAACAGTGCCAGTGTACCGATTTCCATAGGAACCAGAATCATGCTGATCAAAAGAACGATACATGTGATTGGCAATACACTGAAAAGAGATTCCAAAATTTTTTCTTTTAATTTCTCGTTGATAGAAATAATAGTATTCCTCCTTTCGTGCCAGTATAAATCAGTGAGCACAATTGCTAACATTGTTAGGTAATTGTGTAAAATGAAAGGCAAAGCATGCCTATAAAGAATTACTTTGCGAAACCGTGTATGATCTTCTTCTGAATCCTGATATAGTTTTGCGCATCCTCAGGACCCAGGTATTCCAGAAGCTGAATCACATTTTGAAGGAGCTCAGCTTTCTTTTCTTCGATCAATGCATTTCCTTTTTCAGTAAGACTGACAATGACCTGACGATTGTCTGTGGCGTCATCATGGCGAATCACTAATCCTTTTTCTTCCATGTGATTCAATAAGGCTGCGATCCTTGCAGAGCTGACTGCCATTTCACGATTCAATTCCTTTGGATGTGCTTGGGAGTCATGGGTAAGCAAATAATTTAAGACAAAGTATTCGCCTTTGATGAAATTTGAAAGCTTTTGACTGACAGGCACATGAAGAAAATCAATTCTGGTCTTTAAAAGGTCAAGAGCCATTTCCTTATAATTCATATAGATCTCCTTGATTTTACTAACGTTGTTAGCTAAATTATAACGTGAAAGAGCCTCATATGTCAAGGCATATGAAATTTATCCTTGAAATACAGAAAATATCGATTAAACAGGATATTAGAAAGAAGATACGGACCTATTCATATAATTTGCAGGTACTTTTATGGAACTGTGTATGGATGCTTTCTTATTTCATTGATGAATCGTGACGTTTTATGATCACTTATTCATATTTTGCGGACTGATATCATGATTGTTTTTTCATTTATTGGGGTTGCCGGGATTCACAATTTTCATAGATACACAATTTTCAATAGATAAAAATAATAGATAAAAATAATAGATAAAAATAGTTGACAAACTGTAAGCGTTTTAGTATTATTAGAAATGTTTCAAGGGTTGTTACTGGTAATGCAGGCTATACCGAGAACTGATTTCATACAGAGGTTAGTTTTCGTATAGCCTTTTTGTATGGTCAATAAGAAAGGAGATCAGGAATGCAGGTAAAAAAGGTCATTAATAACAATTTGGTGTATAGTTGTGATGAACAAGGCAAGGATTGTATCGTTATGGGACGCGGACTGGGATATCAGCAGCATCCGGGCGATGAGATCGATGCTCAGAAAATCGAAAAGGTTTATAAGATCAGTGATCCTATTCGCTCTGATCATTTTACACAGCTGGTAAAAGATATTCCTTTAAGTCATTTGCAGGTAGCCAATATGGTCATCGATTATGCATTCAGCATATTGGATAAAAAATTAAGTGATAATATTTACATTTCTCTGATCGATCACATTGACTTTGCTTTAGAGCGAATTGAAAAGGGTATTCCATTAAAAAATAAGCTTCTCTATGAAATCAAACGTTTTTATCCTACTGAATTTTTAATAGGAACAGAAGCTCTGAATATCGTTGAGCGACAGCTGGGAATCAAATTTCCTGAAGATGAGGCCGGATATATTGCCATTCATCTTGTAGAAGCAGAAGTAGATACAGATAATGTCAATTATGTACAACAGTCTGTAGAAATGATACAAGCGATCTTAAATATCATCAAGTATCACTATTCTTTAGAGTTAAGTCCGGACAGTTTGGCATATGAACGGCTGCTTGTACATCTTCGGTATTTTGCGGACAGGGTCATCAACCAGCAGCGCTTAAGCAGTTCCGATGAAAAATTCATTGCGAAAATGATCATCAATTTTGCGGATGAATATGAATGTACAAAAAAGATCAGGACTTATATACAAAAGACCTTTGACTATGAAGTAAGTGACGAGGAAATGATCTATTTGGCAGTACATATCCATCGCGTGCTGAGTGATCGCAAGGCAAGGGTAAATAAAGAAGAATCAAATGATTAAAGGAGGAACCATGGATTATCAGAAATTAAGCAAAGATATTTTGCGATTGGTTGGCGGCAGTGACAATGTGGTCGCTGTTACTAACTGCTTGACAAGATTACGTTTTAATCTTAAAGATGAATCAAAGGCAGATGATGCTGCAATTGAAGCCTTGGAAGGTGTCAGTGGTATTGTGAAAAAAGGAGGACAATATCAGATCATCATCGGAACAGATGTGCCAAATGTATTCAATGCCTTATCAAAATTAATGGGAGATAAGGAGCAACCTGTAAAATCAACAGAAAAAATGAAGTGGAGCGATCGTTTGATCGATACGCTGACAGGTATCTTTACACCTATTCTTATGCCTTTGACGGCTGCCGGTATGTTGAAGGCAGTGCTGGCGATCCTAATCGCATTTGGATGGGTAAGCAGTGAATCGATGACATATCAGGTCATCAATTTCATGGCTGATTCAACTTTCTATTTCCTGCCGATCTTTTTAGCTAACAGTGCGGCCATAAAATTCGGGTGTTCACCAATGCTGGCCATGATGCTGGGTGGTATCCTGCTGCATCCTAATTTTGTTTCTTTGGTGAATGTCGCAAAGGATGGCGGTGAGGCAATCAGTATTTTTGGACTGCCGATTTATGCTGCTAATTATTCTTCTTCAGTTATTCCGATCATTTTAGGGGTTTGGTTCATGAGCAAGGTAGAACCGATCGCAGATCGGATTTCACCTAAGGCAGTTAAATTTTTCACACGTCCTTTATTAACGATCTTGGTGAGCGGTATCGTAACGCTCTGTGTCTTAGGACCTGTTGGCTATATCATTGCCAGCTGGATCGGTGATCTGGTTAAAACGATCAACTCATATGCAAACTGGCTCGTTCCGACCATTATCGGTGCAGTATTGCCTTATTTAGTTATGACAGGAACTCATCATGCCTTGACCAGCATCGGTATCAATAATCGTATGACCTTTGGATTTGATACTTTCATCTATCCGGGTCAATTAGCATCAAATATTGCCCAGGGTGCAGCTGCTTTGGCATTGTCACTGCGAAGCAAGGATAAAGTGGTAAAGGAAATGTCATGGGCAAATGGTCTGACAGCTGTTTTTGGAATAACCGAACCGGTGCTTTTCTCAATTACCATGAAATATAAGACAAATATGATTGCTTCTTCGATCGGTGGTGCTGTCGGTGGCTTCTTCATGGGAATTCTTAATGTCAAAAATTTCTCTGGCGGATTACCGGGATTGCTGACACTGCCAAGCTATATCGGATTAGAGGCTCCGATGAGCAACTTCTATTTAGCCTGTGCAGGAGCCCTTATCGCATTTGTTGTTTCGTTTATCGTATCTTATGTGCTGAATCGTCCGAAAAAAGAGGAAGAAGAACCGGTTTCACAAAAAACAGAGCAAGAGGAAATCACAGAAAAAGCAATTGATGCTTCAGAGATCCTTTATGCGCCATTAAATGGAAAGGCAGTTAACCTGCAGGAAGTGAACGACCCGACCTTTGCGAATGAAATCATGGGTAAAGGAGCAGCAATCATTCCATCAGAAGGAAAGCTTTATGCTCCGTGTGACGGTAAGATCATGACAGTGTTCCGAACAGGTCATGCTCTTACGATGGTTTCATCACATCAGGCTCAGATCATCATTCATATTGGATTAGATACGGTCAAGCTGGAAGGAAAGTATTTTCATATTCATGCAAAAGAAGGAGATCAGGTTAAAAAGGGAGATCTGCTGGGTGAATTTGATCTGGATATGATATGCAAGGAAGGATATGATCCAATTACGCCGATCATTATCGCCAATCCTGATGATTATAAAGAAATCAGTGCTAAAACAGGAGAAATTCAGGCACAGGATGCCTGGATGACCTTGGAAGCTTAATATACTGGGAGGTACATATGTCAGAATTTCCAAAAGATTTTTTATGGGGCGGTGCAGTTGCTGCCAATCAGTGTGAAGGAGCCTATAATGAGGATGGCAAAGGATTAGATATTCAGGATGTGCTTCCACACGGACTGATGAGTGAACCAACAGATGAGCCTACCCCGGATAATCTTAAATTAAAGGGTATTGATTTTTATCATCGCTATAAGGAAGATATCAGACTTTTCGCAGAAATGGGCTTTAAGGTCTTTCGCTTGTCGATTGCATGGAGTCGTATCTTTCCGAATGGCGATGAAGAAAAACCAAATGAAAAAGGATTACAGTTTTATGATGATGTATTTGATGAATGCCTGAAGTACGGTATCCAGCCGTTAGTGACTATATCCCACTATGAAACACCGCTTCATTTAGCTAAGGCATATCATGGCTGGAGCAATCGTAAATTGATTGATTTCTATCTTCATTACTGTAAGGTAATCTTTGACCGTTATAAGAATAAAGTAAAGTTATGGATCACATTTAATGAAATTAATTCGATCTTACATGCCCCATTTATGAGCGGTGCGATCGATTTGCCTAAGGAGCAGCTGACAAATCAGGAATTGTATCAGGCAATCCATCATGAATTGGTTGCCTCTGCTCGTGCCGTAAAGCTTTGTCATGAGATGATACCGGATGCGAAGATCGGATGCATGATTTTGGGGGTAACGGTCTATCCGCTTTCTCCAAGACCGAATGATATCATTGCGAAGATGCTTTATGACCGTGGTTCTTATCTTTTCTCAGATGTGCAGGCTCGAGGCTATTATCCATCTTATACGAAACGCTTATTTGAGGAAAAGGGTGTTCAATTACAAATCGAACCGCAGGATATCGAGGATCTGAAGCATACAGTAGATTTTATATCATTAAGCTATTATTCCAGCAATTGTATCTCTGCCGATCCTACGGCAGGAGAGCCTACAAAATCAAACATGACACGTGATCTCAAGCGTAATCCTTATAATGAGGCCAGCGAATGGGGATGGCAGATCGATCCGCAAGGGCTGCGCTATACGCTTAACAAGCTTTATGATCGCTATCAGAAACCATTGTTCATCGTAGAAAACGGATTAGGTGCCAAAGATGTCCTTGTTGAAGATGGCAAGGGAAGCTATACTGTTGAAGATGATTATCGTATCGAATATATGAAACAGCATTTGCTTCAGGCAGAGGAAGCCATTAAAGACGGTGTTGAGCTTATGGGATATACAAGCTGGGGCTGTATCGATCTGATTTCCTGTTCGACGGCTGAAATCAGCAAGCGCTATGGCTTTGTTTATGTTGATCTGAATAGCGATGGCAGCGGTACGCTGAATCGTTATCGCAAAAAATCATTTAACTGGTATCGTGATGTGATATCAACAAATGGAGAGAGTTTACATGACACAAAAAAGACATGTAAATAATTTTGTCAGCAGACACGATAAAGAATGAAAATATTATGTGAGCCATCACGTTATAATGACGATGATGGCTTTTTTTCATAAATGATGGGCATACTTAAAATCAGTTATTTAAGAATGAGATGGAACGTGATATCGGGTAAAAATGTATTCCAAAATATTTATAGTTGTAACTTGCATTTGTTTGTGTTAGAATAATAAAGCCAAAGAAAGGAGGATTTATAAATGCTGCGAATTGTTTTAATGGTTGTATCGGTCGCATTGATAATTCTCTCTTTAATGCAAAGCGGGAAGAATGATGGATTATCAGGAGCTTTTACAGGATCTGAAGGTTTGAACCTGTTTGCCAATGTAAAGGAAAGAGGTCCTGAAAAGATGATTTCCAATCTGACGATGCTCGTTGGAATATTGTTCTTCGTTCTTGTGATTATTATGAGATTCCAATAAGACCGCACAGGTCTTTTTATTTTATTAGAAGGAGGTGAAGCAATGGACTATAAAAAATTACTGATAGATACCATGATGTCTTCAAAGTATAAAGGAAAGACGCTGGATGAACTGAAGGAAATGTTTGATTTAAGCAATGCCCAAGAGTTTACAGCTTTTATGAAAGACTATAATGAAGGGATTGAAGATCTGACCTTCATTGAGATAAAAGATAAGATCTATCTGGCAGAGAAAGTCGGTTATTTTAAAGGTATCCTGAAGGTGCATCCAAAAGGATTCGGTTTTGTGGAAAATGATGAAATTCACTGCTATGTTGCCGATGTAGGAAAGCTGATGAATGGGGATGAGGTATTAGCCCAATTTATTCACAAAGAAAATGAACAGCCGGAATGTAAGATCGTCAAGGTACTGCAGCACAGTTTGAAGCATTTGGTCGGAACGATCAAAAAAGCAGAAAATCGTTCGCCAAAGTTTCTTCCTGACAGTCCACTTGTTTCACAGCGTATCCATATTTTGAATTTTCATGATTTCAAGCTTGTCAATGACACGAAGGTACTTGTTAAGATTACAAAGTATGAGCCATTGGAAGCTGAGATCGAAAAGATCATCGGTTATAAGTATGATCCGGGTGTTGACATCACTTCGCTTCTTTTGGAACATGATGTTGATATTGAATTTAGTGATGAGGTCATGAAGGAAGTAGATAAGATTGCCGATCATATTACGGAAAAAGATAAAAAAGGTCGTGAAGATCTGACAGATCAGCTGATCATTACGATCGATGGCGATGATTCACGTGATTTTGATGATGCCATCAGCATCGATAAGCTTGAGAATGGCTATCGCTTAGGTGTTCATATCGCAGATGTTTCCCATTATGTACAGGAAAAAAGTGCCTTGGATAAGGCCGCTTATGAAAGAGGTACTTCCATTTATGTCTGTGACCGTGTCGTACCGATGCTGCCTCAATTCTTAAGCAACGGGATCTGTTCGTTGAATCCGGATGTTGAAAGATGTACGATTTCCTGTGTCATGGATATCGATTTGAAGGGTGAAGTAATGAATTATCGCATTTTCCCTTCCTTTATCAGATCCAAAGAAAGAATGACCTATACCAATGTCAATAAGATCATTCATCGGGATGAAAAAATGTGTCATAAATATGCCCATCTTTTAGAAATGGTCGATGATATGATGAAGCTGAGTCAGATCATTCGTAAACGCAGAGAAAGCCTGGGATGTATTGATTTTGATACTAAAGAAGGTAAGATCCTATTAGATAAAAAAGGAAGAGCCGTCGATGTTTTGCTTCGTGAACGTGGTGAAAGTGAGCGGATCATTGAAGATTTCATGATCCAGGCTAATGAAGTCGTTGCGACTCATATGAAATGGCTGGAAATTCCGGCAATGTATCGTATCCATGAACAGCCGGATCCAAAGAAGATGAAAGAATTTGTACATATTGCTCAGCTTGCCCATCTTAAATTTAAAGGGAATATCTTAAATGTGAAGCCGATGCAGTGTCAGAAGCTTTTAAAGGAAGCCAAACAAAAAGAAGAATATTCGATTATTTCGACATCGCTGTTACGTTGCATGGCGAAGGCCAAATATGATGCAAAGTGTCTGGGACATTTTGGTTTAGCTTTAAAAGAATATACACATTTCACATCACCGATTCGTCGTTATCCCGACTTAGTGGTTCATCGGATGTTGAGAAAATATTGCTTTGGTAAGATGCCAACGGAAAAGGTCATGAAAAAAGATGAGCAATGGGTTGAAAAGGCTGCCTTGCAGTCAAGCATTCAGGAAAGAAAAGCGATTGAATGTGAAAGAGATGTCGATGATATGAAAAAAGCTGAATATATGGAAAATCATATTGGTGACAAATATGAAGGGATGATCAGCGGTGTTACCAAGTTTGGCTTTTTTGTGGAATTAGAGAATACGGTAGAAGGGCTGGTACATATATCTGTTCTGAATGATGATCATTATATCTATGATGATGCATCCCGCAGCTTGCTTGGAATGAGGACAAAGAAAAGATATGCGATGGGACAGAAGGTCAAGGTAAAATGTACGGCTGCCAGCCGGTTTAAAAAACAGGTGGATTTTGAGCTGATCAGGGGGTAAGAATGAAAAAGCTGTTTGTTTTGTTAAGTATGTTTCTTCTTATAGGCTGTGCTGCGCAAGAACCTCAGGAACCATCAACAGAAACACCGACAGAACCTGTTGTTGAAGAAAAAGAGGACAGCGTTGTTTCTTTCATGGCAGTTGGTGACAATCTGATCCATGCTGCCATCTATATGAATGCCTATGCGAAATATGGAGCTTATGAATTTGATGATATTTATTCAGAAATCAAATATTTTGTCGAATCGAAGGATGTTGCCTATATCAATCAGGAAACGATCTTAGGCGGAACTGAATTAGGATTATCTCATTATCCGATGTTTAATTCCCCTCATGAAATTGGAGAAGCAGTGGCTAATGCCGGCTTTGACTGGATTGCCAGCTGTTCCAATCATTCGATGGATAAGTTTGAAGCAGGGATCATATCGGATCTGAATTTCTGGGATCAGTATCCGGATATCGTAACGACAGGTTTGAATCGCAGCTTTGAGGAACAGCAAACGAATAAATATATTGAAAGAAATGGTGTAAAATTTGGCGTTTTAGGTTATACTTATGGTACCAATGGTATTGAGATACCGGAGGGCAAGGAATATCTGGTCAATCTTTATTCCAAGGAAAGGATCAAAGAAGATGTGGAACGTCTAAAGGGAACCTGTGACTCGATCCTTGTCAGCATGCATTGGGGTGACGAATATTCGACGACACCGAATGCCGAGCAGCAGGAATTAGCCCAGTATATGGCAGACTTAGGCGTTGATGTCATCATAGGCGAGCATCCGCATGTCATTCAGCCGATGGATTGGGTAGAAGGCAAGGATGGCAATCGGACCTTGGTAATCTATAGCTTAGGTAATTTCCTTTCTTCACAGGATGAACCCTTCAATATGCTGGGAGGCTGTGCTTCCTTTGATATCCGAAAGGATGGCAATACAGGAGAGATCACAGTGGAGAATGTAAAATGGTATCCTGTCGTGAATCATATTTCAAATGGTGATTATACGGCCGGTACAAGAGATTATCGGGTATATCTGTTGAAGGATTATACGGATGATTTGGCATCACAGCATCGCTTAGGTGTTACTCGTCAGTATTTTATCGACAAAACAGAAGAAGTCATGAATGACAAATTTGAAATCGTGTATTAAGAAGGTGGTGAGTCATGGCAAAGAAAACAATAGCTGAAAATCGAAAAGCATATCATGAATATTTTATCGAAGATCGTTATGAAGCCGGTATCGTTTTAAAAGGAACGGAGATCAAATCGGTTCGTAAAGGACATGTGCAGCTGAAAGACAGCTATGTCAGCTTTGTGAATGGCGAGGCCTTTATCAAGGAAATGCATATTTCACCTTATGAATACGGAAATATCTTTAATCATGATGAAACCAGGGAAAGAAAGCTTCTGCTTCATCGTGATGAAATCAGAAAGCTTACGGATAAGGTAAAGCTTAAAGGATATACCGTAGTACCTCTTAGCATGTATCTTCATAACGGTCATGCGAAAATGGAGATTGCCTTGGCGAAAGGTAAAGATCTTCATGATAAGCGTAATAGTGAAAAGGAAAAGACGGCAAAGCGTGAAATTGAAAAAGCAATGAAAAACTACAGGTGATCATTCACCTGAAACATGGGGCTGTCATGGTTTCGACAGGGATATGTTTGGTATAGACGGCAATCGTGTGGCTAACGTTAAAGCTATTAAAAATAAACGGAAACAAATTTGCTAACTTCTTCGGTGGAAACCGTGAAGTTGCTTTCGCTGCTTAATTAACCTAAATACTGGTTCGCAGCCGTCCTCTTATTTTTCTCCTTTAGGAATAAGCAGGGTGTCAGAAATAAAGGATAGGTAATGTTTTTGTCTGATGGAGCATTATCGAAATTTAAATCAGACACATCAGTAAGGAGTTTGTTCATCATTACCTGCTGATTATCGAGCATGAACTAAATTGTAGATGTCTATACGTGGGACTGTTTCTGGACGCGAGTTCGACTCTCGCCAGCTCCACCAAATTTAACAAATCGTGCCTGAAGCAGGCACTTTTTTTCAGCTTAAAATCATTTCAAAACCTGTGATTTAAGCAAAAAAATTGACTTTTATGATCAAATCATTTATTTTAAATAATGTAATATCAGGGTCGACAGGTATCTATCGACAAAAAATATCATTATATTTAAGATTGCAGATGAAAAAGAATCAGATGCTTATAAAGCAGGATATTGCTATTGATATCTATGTTATCTTAAAAAAATGATAAAAATATAAAAAATGATGCAATAAAAATGAATGCTAATGTAATAATATTATGAAAGGATAAAGGAAGTATGATTTTGTTGAATCAGTCAGTCAGCACGGATATTGATGATATTGTCTTAGATCAGTATCTTAAAGAAATTGCAAATGGAAATAAAAATGCCTTAGCAGATTTATATTCTATGACAAGTGCTGCTGTATATGGATTTATTCTTTCTATTTTGAAAAACTCTCATGATGCGGAAGATATCCTGCATGACTGTTATGTCAGCATTTATTCGGCAACTCAAAATTATCGTTCCGGTGGGCGCCCCTTGGCATGGATCATGGCAATTGCCAGAAATCTATGTTTATTAAAGATACGGGAACGTAAGAAGAATGCGGATTATCCTTATGAAAATTGGGAGCAGGATATTGCCGATAAAAACGATGTTTCGGCTGAAGATATGATCGTTCTGAAGGATTGCATGAAGAATCTTTCGGATGAAGAACATCAAATTGTTTATCTGCATGCGGTGAGCGGATTTAAACATCGTGAGATTTCACAGATCATGAAGCTGCCGTTATCAACGGTTCTTTCAAAATACCACCGTGCATTAAAGAAGTTGAAAGCATGCTTAGAGTAGGAGAGAAAAAAATGAATAATCGTGAAGTAGAAAAGAAAATAAAAAAGGCGTATTCTCATATTACTGCTCCGGATATTATCGACTCTATACTCTCTGATTGCGAAACTCAGAAAGGGAATGTGGTCATGATGGAAAAGAAGAACAGAACACCTTTGTTTAAAGGATTGGCACTTGCGGCCATGGCTTTGATCATAGCTGCGGGAATATTTGGTTTTAATTATTATGAAATGAATTATAAGGCTGTATCTACCATTGCCTTTGATGTAAACCCAAGCATTGAGCTCAAGGTCAACAGTCAGGATCGTATATTGGAAGTGATACCGCTCAATGATGATGCGATCACTGTGATCGGTGACATGGATCTTAAGGGCAGTGATTTGGATGTAGCTGTAAATGCTTTGATCGGTTCCATGATCCGTAACGGTTATCTGAGCGATCTGGCTAATTCGATACTGATCAGTGTTGAAAACAATGATCCGGAAAAAGCAGCCCAGCTTCAGCAGCTCTTGAGCGATGAGATCAGTCAGTTTATCACGACAAATAACTTTAGTGGCGCGGTATTGAGCCAGAGCATCACTGAGGATCAGGAGCTGAGAAATCTTGCGAATGAATATGGCATTACGATGGGAAAGGCCCAGCTGATCCAGCAAATCCTTTCGATGAATCCGCTATATACGTTTGAAAATCTGTCGAAGCTTTCGATCAATGAACTCAATTTATTGATCAATGATCATAATGTGAGCAATATTACATCAACAGGTTCAGCCAGTGATAAGAATTATATTGGCAATGAACAGGCGAAACAGATCGCATTGCAGCATGCGAATGTTTCAGAAGCCAATACCAGTTATTGTAATGTGAAACTGGATTATGAAATGGGTACGATGGTCTATGAGGTTGAATTTTATGCGAATGGTACGGAATATGATTACGATATCAATGCCCTGAGTGGTGAGGTAATGCATGTGAAATCGGAACAGAAAACAACCCCTACGCAGTCGACAGGTGGAAATAATATCCCTTCAAATTCATCCTATATTGGTGAAGCAAAAGCAAAACAGATTGCATTGGAAAATGCTAATGTAACAGAAAGTGTACTTTCCTATTACTGGATCGAAATGGACCGGGATGACGGAAATATTGTTTATGAGATTGAATTTTATGCGGGAAATATTGAATATGATTATGAGATCAATGCTTTAAGTGGTGAAATCATCAAAGCAGAAAAAGATGAGGAATATAATGGAAACTATTCCGGATCGACATCATCAGGAAGCAGCTCTCAAACATCAAACAACAGTTCATCAGGAAGTTCATCTCAGACAACATCTGTGACAGCCGATCAGGCGAAGCAGATTGCTTTACAGCATGCAGGTCTTTCAGAAAGTCAGATAAGAGACTTTGATATTGAAAGAGATCATGAGAATGGTACAGTCATTTATGAGATTGACTTTAAGTCAGGTAATTATGAATATGAATATGAGGTCAATGGAACGACAGGTGCTATCATTCAGTCTAAAAAAGAATATGATGATTAAAT